>JBGPLJ010000348.1:0-3776 GCA_041486385.1 Steroidobacteraceae bacterium | reverse complement strand
GCCTGCACGGTCAGCCAGCGCTAGGCAATCCCGTATGCCGAGGCGCAGCAATAGACTCATCGGTTGTTGCTGCGCTGAGGCTACGGCCGGTCAAATCGCATCACGGAGCCGTGGAACGATGACACGGTCATATTTTCCGTTTGCACTCGGTGTGCTCATCGTCGTCATCCTCGGTGGTTGCGCTTCGCTTCCGCCCGGTTCAACTTTTCCAAAGCGTGCATCAACGGCTGACATTCATCCGAACGATACACAGGTCGGTCGGCTGTTCGCCACTGCAGCGCATGATCACCCAGACAATTCGGCCTTTCGCATAATCTCGGTCGGTGCGGACGGCTTCGCGGCCCGAATGCAGATGATCGATGCCGCCGAACGCACTCTCGATCTTCAATATTTCATTTTTCGCGGTGATGAAACCGGTCGATTGCTCACCAGCGCCTTGCTGCGTGCTGCTGATCGCGGTGTGGGTATACGGATCTTGCTCGACGATGGGCAAACGGTCGCGGGCGATGAACAGATTGTCGCGCTGGCAGCGCACCCACAAATCGAGATCCGAATCTTCAATCCATTCGTTTATCGTGGGCACGCATCGTTCTTGCGTTTCGTTGAATTTACATTCAACGCCTCGCGACTCGATTATCGGATGCACAACAAATTGCTCGTCGCCGACAATGCGAGTGCGCTGATTGGAGGCCGCAATGTCGGTGACCAATACTTCCAGATCGACCCGGAAGGTCAGTTCGCAGACGACGACATCTTCGTGGGCGGCCCCGTCGTGCAGAAGCTCTCCGGAACATTCGACGAATACTGGAACAGCGCGCTCGCTATTCCGGTCGAGGCCCTTCGGGGCGGCATGCCCGCGCCATCCGCACTCATCCAGACTCGGACACGATTGGCGCTCGAGTGGCAGAAGGCGCAGGACGCGAGCGTTGACTATGTGAAGCGCGCTGGCAGCGGCGAGCCGCTTGCCGGAATCATCTCCGGCCAGTCGCCCCTGGTCTGGTCCGCCGCCCAGGTGGTGTGTGACAGCCCCAACAAGAAGCGTGTGACCGAGGGCTCCATGAGGGGCAGGCTCATGTATGAGCCGGTCGCGCTGGCGGCAAACGCGGTCCAGTCGGAATTGCTGATCATCACGCCGTACTTCGTACCGACGGCTGACGAAACCCGTCTGGTGCAGGCGCTGCGCCAGCGCAATGTGCGCGTTCGAGTTCTTACCAACTCGCTCATGTCTTCGGAGAATCTGCCCGCTCATTCCGGTTACTCTCGTGTGCGCAGGCAACTGGTGAAGGACGGCGTTGAGTTGTACGAGGTGCGGGCTCTTCTGGGTAACGCCAGGGGCAGTGGTCAGTCCGCCGCGATGTCACGTCACGGCAACTATGGCCTGCACGCGAAACTATTTGTCTTCGACCGTCAAAAGATATTCGTTGGCTCGATGAATTTCGACGAACGCTCGAGTCAGCTCAACACCGAAGTCGGTTTGATTATCAACAGCCCCGAATTGGCGGCTCAAACCGCTACACGCTTTGAAGCGATGACCCAGCCTGTGAACTCCTACCTTGTGACGCTGCAGTCTACCGGCAGCGGCAGAGCGCATTTGATCTGGACTACCCAGGAAGATGGTAAGGCGGTCGAGTATAGGCGGGAGCCCTCGCCGAGTCCGTGGCGAAGGCTTGCCGTCAGGCTACTGTTGCTGCTCCCGCTCGGGGGAGAACTATGAGTGGCCGGCAGGCGGGCATCTGGATGGCTTTACTGGGCCTGTTGCTGCTGCCAGTGGCGCACTCCTCGCCACCTGCAGTTGCGCAGATCGAGGTCAACTATCTTCTTGCCAGCGTTGGCAATTCGACGTGCGACTTCTATCGCAATGGCACCTGGTATGACGGCAAGCGAGCGCAAGCGCACCTTCGGTACAAATACGAAAATCTCGCCGACAAAGGCCTGATCAACACTGCCGAGGATTTCATCGAACTAGCCGCTTCCAGGAGCAGCTTCAGCGGCCGCGCATACGCCATCAGGTGTGTCGGCCGCGCGTCCGTACCCAGTAGTCAATGGTTGCTGGAGGCGCTCGCGCGGTATCGCGCATTCGCAGGCTCAAGTAACGAGGCGACGCCAAATCACCCTGCGCCGCGTTAGCGACTGGAGACTAATCGAGCAGCGGTGCGCTTGAGTGCCGGAAGGCGCTCATGCCGGACTTGGCGTGCATCGTCATTGCCTGAGAAGTCCATCGGCAAGTCTTTTTGGCCAGCCTGAACGACAGGCGAAACCAATGGCCACTCTTATATATAGGCTGCACAAGTCACGGCCAACACGGCGCAAAAAAAAGCCCGGCAATAGCCGGGCTTTCTTCTCGCTCATTGCTCGCGCAATTCGCAAAGGTGATTTACCAGCGACCGCCGCCGCCACCACCACCGCCAGAGTTGCCGCCGCCGCGGTAGCCACCGCCACCGCCACCGCCGCCGCCGCCCGGACGTCCACCGCCGCCACCGCCGCGGGGCTTGTCCTGGGCCTCGTTGACACGAAGCGGACGACCGCCCATGTCCTGGCCGTTCAAGCTCTGGATGGCTCGTGCCGCATCGGCCTGGCTCATCTCGACAAATCCGAAGCCGCGCGGACGACCGGTATCACGATCGGTCGGCAGGGAGACGGACTCAACAGTGCCGTGCTGCGAGAACAGCGTGCGGATGTCCGCTTCGCTCGCAGTAAAAGGCAGGTTTCCAACATAGATCTTCGCCATGAATAACTCTCTCCAAATAGATCGAATGGTTTCGGCGTAAATTGAAGTGTGCCTAGACCATTCCAAACGGCAGGAATATCAGGTCGGCCACGAGAGAGAGATTCCCACGAGCTATCGAACCGTAAATCCTGTCACCTGATCGCAGGCTGTTCGGCTCGGGCTTGAGCGCCGCCGTCTTCCACGGCATCCAAACATACTCATCGATCGCGGGCGCGAGTATAGCGCAGGTGCTTGACATCCGCCTCGCAGGAGTTCTAGAGGCCTTTTCTGGGCTGCAGCGCTGCGCCGACCGACGGCAAAGACGTGTTTCGGGCCTCTCCCGGCCGGATCGAAGTCCGGGGTCGGGGGTCTTGCAGCTGGCACCTGCGCTCCTGACGTCAATGGTGCCGATTTGGCGCCCCTGGTGCCCGAAATGGCCGGTTGCGCGGTGACCCCGCGCCCCGGCCATATACTGATGGCTACGAGATGCTGACTCCCTCGGAAAAGCCATGAAAGCTGCGTTTACCCTCTTGATTGTGCTCGGAATGGGTTACTTCGCCGCCGCCCCAATTCTGGCGGCGCCCGGTCCAATCGCCACCAGCACTCGCAAGGTGGTTCTCGAAAAGCTCGAGTCAGGCGCCTATCGATGGAAGCTCATTGAAGCGCCGATACCCGCAGTCGGCGATCATCAGGTGCTCGTACACGTGCGAGCCGTCGCTCTCAATCGCGGCGACCTCGATATGCTCGACCCGGATGAGCGACGCGATCACTCCGGCCTGGTTGTTGCCTCGGACGCGGCAGGCGATATCGTCGCCGTCGGCAGGCAGGTCCAGGGAATCCACAAGGGCGAGCGGGTCACCAGCCTTTACTTCAGTAACTATGTCGATAGCCCGCCGACGAGAGCCAAATTGTCAGGCGCCCACGGCGCGAACGTCGATGGTGTCCTCGGCGACTACATCGTGCTCGAAGACACCGCTGTGGCACCGATACCTCCGGGCCTCGGGTACGAGGAGGCGGCGACGCTGCCGACGGCGGGTCTCACTGCCTGGATGGCCACGGCCGGGCAGCG
>JBGPLJ010000347.1:0-3834 GCA_041486385.1 Steroidobacteraceae bacterium | reverse complement strand
GGTCTCGCTCAGCGCGATCACGCCTGCTTTGGTCACGTTGTAGGCGCACATCGAGGGCGAGCAGGCAAAGCCAGCGGCGCTCGCAATATTGATGATCTGCCCGAGGTGCGCTCCAATCATGTGCGGAAGCGCGGCCCGGCAGCCATGCACGATGCCCATCAGATTGATATCGACGATCCAGCGCCAGTCGGCGAGCGGCGTCGCGAGGAAATCGCCGCCCGCCGCAACGCCCGCGTTGTTGATCATGAGATCGAGACCCCGCTCCGTCTGCGCGAACCGCCCTATTGCGCCCGTCATCGCGTCGGCGTCGGCGATATCGACGTGATACGTATGGACGGTGTTGTCGATACTGTTGAGTGAATGCCTGACGCTCGCGAGTTGCGCGGCGTTGCGGTCCATGAGACCGAGTGTCCAGCCGCCAGCGGAGAGTCGCTTGGTGAATGCGAGCCCAAGTCCACTCGCGGCGCCGGTGATGATCGCGCGCTTGCCAGGGAGCCGCTCGGCGAGGCGATCGGCGGCTTGACGCATGACGGTGTCCTCTGTCCCAATGCCCGCTTGCCCGCCTTGCAGAATAACAGTCCGAACGACGAGGCCACCATGAAACGCTGGATCTCACTACTCGCTGCATGCTTCGGAGCCGCTTCCATCGCTGCCTCCAGCGCCGACCCGATCGATGCCGCCGTCAAACACGAATTGCCCTCGCTCCTTGCCTTCTACAAGGAGCGTCACGCCGCGCCCGAGCTTTCGCATTACGAGGTCGCATCGGCCGCCGCGGTGGCGAAGGAATTGCGTGCCGCTGGCTTTCAGGTCACTGAGAACGTGGGCAAGTACCTCGATCCAACGTTCGAAGGTCACGGTGTCGTCGCGGTCCTCAAGAACGGCAAAGGACCAACGCTGCTGATCCGCAGCGATCTCGACGCGCTGCCGGTGCAGGAAAAGACGGGGTTGCCGTATGCAAGCTCCGTGCATTTCAAGTTGCCGGGCGGCCAGGAGTTCCCTGTGATGCACGCCTGCGGCCACGACATTCACATGTCGTCGCTCGTCGGCACGGCGCGCGTGCTCGCAGCGCTGCGCAAGAGCTGGCGCGGCAAGCTCATTCTCATCGGGCAGCCCGCGGAAGAGACGATCGACGGAGCGAGCGCGATGGTGCGCGACGGTCTCTACGAACGGTTCGGCAAACCCGATTTCGCGCTCGCGCTGCATGATTGGAGTGACCTGCCCGCGGGCAAGGTCGGCATGACATCGGGCTTTGCGATGGCGATGTCGACGAACCTCGATATCACCGTGCGCGGTATCGGGGGTCACGGGTCGCGGCCCGAGAAAACAAAGGATCCGATCGTGCTCTCTGCCGAGATTGTGGTTGCCCTGCAGACAATCGTCAGTCGCGAGATCTCGCCATTTGATCAGGCTGTGGTGACGGTGGGCACGATTCACGGCGGCACCAAGCGCAACATCATTCCGGATGAGGTGAAGCTCGAGATCAACATCCGCACCTACCAGGAATCGGTGCGCAAGCAGATCCTGGCGTCGGTCGAACGCATCGCGCGGGGTCAGGCTGCAGCGGCGGGCGTGCCTGCGGTTCGGATGCCGATCGTTACGCTGCTCGAGAATGAATTCGCGCCGGCGCTCTACAACGATCCCAAGATTGCGGCACGCATCGGGCCCGCGATCAAGCGTGAGATTGGTGCGGACAATGTCCTCGAGCTGCCGCCTGTGATGGGGAGCGAGGATTTCGGACAGTTCGGGCTCGATGAGAAGATTCCGGTCTTCATGTTCCGGGTGGGCGCCGTCGATCCCGTACGCTTTGCTGAAGCCCAACGTACTGGCGCACTGCTGCCATCGTTGCACTCCTCGACGTTTCAGCCGCTGCCCGAGCCGACGATCGAAACCGGCGTGCGCGCGATGGTCGCCTCCGCGCTCGAGCTGCTCAAGCCCTAGACCAGACTTCCTTCAGATGCCCGAGCATCAGCGCCCGGATGTTCTGCATCGGATTCTGTTCCCAGGTGAAGCAGGGCGGATTGCGCCGCAAGAGCGGCCAGCTCTCCGTGCGCAACACGACCTTCAGATATTCGAAGTTGCGTTTGATGGCATCCATGTAGGGATTCTGGCCGTCGAAGAGCGCCTCGACATAGCGGTAGGCGTAATCGAACTCTCCCTCGAGGCGCTTCGCACGCACGTCCTCGAAGAAGGTCGGGGTCTGTCGCAGAAGATCGAGCCCCGAGCTGTACTTCACCTGCGTGCGGCCATCCGCGGTGTGTGGCATGGCGACGCCGCCGAGGACAAACTCCGGATAGAGCCGATCGCGGCATTTCTCGAGATAACAGCGATCGCCCATCTGCGCGATGAGATCCGCGGTGCCGAGGAGGTGGCCGATCTTGCGGTCGCGCGGATCGGCGAGGTGAATCTGATCGAACTGCACTTCGTAGCCGGTGAAATGCACGATGCGGGTCGCGATGGGAACCCAGCTTTCGAGCCCGACGGTCGGCAGATAGCGTGCGATGAAGCGTGCGCTGCGCGTCACGTGATAGAGCGTGAACTCGGCGCCATTGCGATGGTCGCGATCGCCGGTCTCGCGGATATATCCAGAATCGTGAAAGAGCGAAGTGATGATCGCCATGATGGCGCGTTCAGCGCCGAGCGCCTCATCGCCGGTGTGCAACCGCTCGTAGCCCACCATGAGGCGGGTCATCGCGAGCGTCATATCGAGTGTGTGCTGACGGTCGTGATAGACCGTGTCAACGCCATAGTATCCGGGCATGCGTCCGGCAAAGAGCGATTCGAGGTCCTCGATCGCGCGCGCGACGATATCGAAACTCGTGCCCGGCCAGGCGGACTTGAAAAGCTGCTCGATGGCCTCGCGCACCGCCTTGGGTGAGCTGACCTGCACCGTATTGGTCACGTCGTAGTCGCTACGACGCGTGTCGCTCATGTCGCTGAGTCTGCTCATTACTTTGCGGCGTCTAACGCGCCGTTGCCCCTGTTCGAAAGGCTCATCGATTACCTACCGAGTCTAGGAGCAAAGGGCATGAAACACCATGAACTGGTCGATAGGCCCAAATACTATATGTCAAAGCGCGCGACCACCGGAGCGTGGTCCGATGGGCGCTCCCAGGTGCGGGGTTCGCGTTCGATGTAGCACGCCCTGCAGAGGCTCGAGAACGCGCGGCTCGCAAGGATCAGATCGATCCTGAGGCCGTGATTGCGCCGAAAGGCGCCCGCGCGATAGTCCCACCACGAGTAGCACTTTTCGGGCTGTTCGAAGAGCCGAAACGTATCCGCAAGTCCGGTGCTCAGGAGCTGCGCCAGAGCCCCGCGTTCGGACGGGCTCACATGTACCTGGCCTTCCCAGGCGGCGGGGTCGTGGACGTCGCGATCTTCCGGCGCGACGTTGTAGTCGCCGAGCACGACCAGTCGATCGTGGCGCGCGAGTTCGCTCGCGACGTAGTGCCGCAGCGCCTCGAACCACTGCAGTTTGTAAGCGTACTTTTCGGAGCCGACGGCCTGGCCGTTCGGCACGTACACGTTGATGACGCGAACGCCGCTCACCGTCGCGGCAAGCACGCGACGCTGCGGATCGTCATAGCCTGGAATCCCCGCGACGACGTCGGCGAGCGCAGTGCGCGCAAGAATAGCGACGCCGTTGTAGGTTTTCTGTCCGCTCCAGGCGGCACGAAAACCGAGCGCTTCGATTTCAGCGCGTGGAAATTCGCTGTCCTGCAGTTTGATCTCCTGCAACGCGAGCACCTCAACGGGGCTCGCGCCCACCCAGGTGGTGAGCTGCGGCAAGCGGACACGCAGCGAATTGACGTTCCAGGTGGCGACTTGCATCGCGGG
>JBGPLJ010000346.1:0-3839 GCA_041486385.1 Steroidobacteraceae bacterium | reverse complement strand
GCCGTTACCGCTTTCGGTCTGACAACCGCCATCAACTACGCGGTGTCCGGACTCATCGATTGGCCACTCGCCCTCATCTTCATTGCGGGCGGAATTCTGGGCGGTGTCCTCGGTGCACGCGTCGCGAAACGCCTGTCGGGCACGACCGGCCGATTGACCACCGTGTTTGCCGCAGTCATCTTCGTGGTTGCCGGCTATATGCTCTGGGAGAGCGTCGCCGCGCGCTAGCACCGTCTCTTGTTCCCTCTCCCCATCTATTCCCTCTCCCCATCTGTTCCCTCTCCCCTTTCAAGGGGAGAGGGTTAGGGTGAGGGGATTCGATCGAGGGTTAGGGTGAGGCGATTCCATATACCATGCGCGTCAGAGGTCGTTGCATTGAAAAAGCTCAATCGACGCGATTTCATTTCCGCGGCGGGATTGCTCGGCGTGGCCCTGCCGTTGGCTACGACCGCGAGCGCCAGGCGCACTGACGCGAGTCGCAAGCCCAACATCGTATTCATTCTCGCTGATGATCTCGGCTACGCCGACCTGTCGTGCTACGGGCGCAGGGATTTCGCCACGCCGAACATCGATCGCATCGCTCGGGACGGTGTGCGTTTCCTGCAGGCGTATGCAAATTCCGCGGTCTGTTCGGCAACGCGCACGGCGTTGATCACGGGCCGCTATCAATACCGCCTGCGCGTGGGCCTTGAAGAACCGGTGGTCGGTGATCCGGGCGTCGGTCTGCCGGCGACGCACCCCACACTTCCGTCCATTCTCAAACAGGCGGGATATCAAACGACGTTGATCGGCAAGTGGCACCTCGGGCCGTTGCCGGCTTTCGGTCCACTCAAGAGTGGCTACGATCATTTCTACGGATTTCGCAGCGGGGCGGTCGACTACTATGCGCACGCGGGCGTCGATCACACGAAAGATCTTTGGGACGACGATGTCCCGATTGAGTCGGCCGGATACCTCACGGATCTCCTGGGCGATCGCGCCGTCAAAGTGATCGAGGCCTCAGCTGCAGCCGCCGCCCCGTTTTTCATCAGCCTGCATTTCAATGCGCCGCACTGGCCGTGGGAAGCGCCGGGCGATGAAGCGGAATCCAAGCGTCTCGCCGACAAGAGTTTCTGGGACTTCGATGGAGGAAATCAGAAAACCTACGGGCGAATGATCGAACGCATGGACTCCCAGGTGGGCCGCGTGCTGCAGGCACTGAAGGAGCGGGGCCTCAACAAAGACACGATCATCATCTTTACGAGCGATAACGGCGGCGAGCGCTTCGCGGATACCTGGCCATTCAGCGGCAAGAAGACGGAGCTGCTCGAGGGTGGCCTCAGAATTCCGGCACTGATTCGTTGGCCGGCCCGAATCCGGGGCGGTCGCACGCACGATCAGGTAACGATCAGCATGGACTGGCTGCCGACGCTGCTGGCGGCGGCGGGCGCTTCGCCGGACCCTGCCTACCCCACTGACGGCATGGATCTTCTGCCCGTTCTTGTGCAAGACGCTCCTCCGACTCCTCGCAAGCTCTTCTGGCGCTACAAGGCGAACGCGCAGCGGGCCGCACGCGAAGGGGACTTCAAGCTGCTCAAGATTCTCGGCAACAGCTTTCTCTTCAATGTCGTCGACGATCCGCTCGAACGCGCGAATCTGAAGGAGCGCAGGCGCGACGTGTACGAGCACATGGTGAGCGATTGGAACGCGTGGAACGCGACCATGCTGCCGGAGCTGCGTGAAAGTGCCACCGCAGGTTTCAGCGGCGCGACTGTTGCCGATCACTACGGCGCGGTCGACCCGAACGGCGAAGTCGACGACATGAGCGCGTGGCCGAAGTGATTTCTGTTCCCTCTCCCCTTTTAAGGGGAGAGGGTTAGGGTGAGGGGATTCGCACCACCTCGATAATCTTGCTCTCATTCGCCTGCCCAGCGCCGCGCTCGCAGAGTTTGCGCAACAGGCTCGCCGCCACTTCGCCAAACGCGCTGCCGACGCCGAGCTTCTGTGCAAGCTGCAACGCGTATTGCACATCTTTCAGTCGGAGCGCGGGCGTGAAGACCACGTCGCGATCGTGGTCATTCTCGGCCATGCGACGCACGTTGCGAACCACCTGCGGGCTTGCGGCCTGGCCTTGCGCGATGGCGTCGGCAACCTGGCTGAGATCGAGTCCAGCGCTTTGCGCCAGCGCCATGCCTTCAGCTGCCGCTGCAATCTGCACGGCGCCGATCATGTTGATCATCAATTTGTAGATCGTTCCGCAACCCACCGGTCCGAAATGAATGATGCGCTGTGAGAACGCGTCGAGTAGCGGCCGCGCGGATTGAAGATCCTCGGCGCTCGCACCCACCAACAGTGTGAGCGCGCCAGCGGCGGCTGCCGATGGCAGTCCCGTGACCGGCGCGTCGATGTAGCGGAGCTTACGCGTGTGCGCCGCATTCGCGACCTCCAGCACCCAATCGTGGGACACCGTCGAGCACTCGATCGCGAACGTTCCCGGCTCAACATCCGCGGCGAGCGCACCATCGGGTCCGAACCAGACGGCTCGCGACGCAACATCGTCCGCGGTCATCGCGATAACCGCATGCACTCCATGACTCGCCTCTTTCGGCGTCGCTGCGAGCCGCGCGCCGAGACGAACGAGCGGCTCCGCCCTGGACGCGGTACGGTTGTAGACCGTGACGTCATGACCCGCCGCCATGACGCGGCTTGCCATGCCAAAGCCCATCTTGCCGAGTCCGAGAAAGGCGATTCGCGCCATGATCTGGTTCACCGCGGGTACCGGCGCCCCTTGTCGCCGATGCCGAACGGGATTGCAATCTTCAGGTCCGCAGAGATGCAGGCCGCACCCTCAGGTCGCGGCGACCCAAAAAGACTTAAGGGCGGGCCTGTGCCAGAATCCCATGAGAGGACACGGGTCAATAAGACAAAGAACATGACCGAAGCGCCTGCAACTGTGCGCCGCCGATCACCGCCTCGCACGCTGACGCTGCCGATTGCGACCGAGCGGCTTTCTCTGCGCGAGTTCCTCCCGAGCGACTATGACGCGGTGCATGCCTATGCCTCCGACCCGCGCGTCACGCGCTACATGCTCTACGGTCCGCGTGAGCCGGCGGATACTCAGGAATACCTCCAGCGTGTACTCGGCTACCAGCGTGACAATCCGCGCCTGGTGTGGGAGCTCGCGGTCACGCAGCTTTCCGACGGGGCTCTCATCGGCGCCGCCGATATCACGCTCCTCAAACCCGGTGAAGGCGATGTGGGCTACATGATGCGACGCGAATCCTGGGGGCAGGGTTACGGCACTGAGATCGCGAATGCGCTGATCGACGCGGGTTTCCGATCGCTCGGGCTCGAGCGCATCGTCTCGACGGTGTCGACCGAGAACACGCGGTCCATTCACGTCCTCGAGAAGACGGGCATGCGCTGGGAAGCGCTCTACCGCCGCTTCGCCCAGGCGAAGGGCCGTTCGTGGGATTGTCATTTGTTCGCGACCTCGCGCGCGGAATGGGAGGTCTTGCGTCATGCTTGATCTCTTGCGCAAGCACAAGCTCGCGACAGCGCTCGCCCTGGTCCTCGTGCTCTATACGCTGGCGGGCTTCTTGGCGCTCCCCGCCTGGTTGCGGGGCGCCGCGAGCGACTTTGTATCGACGCAGCTTCACAAGAAGCTCGACCTCGGCGATGTCCGTTTCAATCCGTTCACGCTTGCGCTCGACGTGCGCGACATCAATCTCGGCGATGAACACCAGAAGACGATCGTTGGCCTTCAGCACCTGCGCCTGAACCTGAGCTGGTCATCGCTCTTTCACCTGAGCCCTGTGTTCGATGAGATCGTGCTCGAGAAGCCGCAGGTCGCGGCCGTC
>JBGPLJ010000345.1:0-3842 GCA_041486385.1 Steroidobacteraceae bacterium | reverse complement strand
GCTGTGCCGCGCTCACGTTCTTGACGGCGATCACCTGGGTGACGAGCTCGTCGGAGGAGCCGCTGACGTGATCCGGAAGATCGTTGGCCGGAAGCTGGCGCGCCGAAGCGTCAGGAATGATCTTGTAGACCTTGCCGGCCGGAACGGCGATGAATCCGTTGACCTGCAGGACGGCGAGAAAGGTCTCGTAGAACTCCTGCGGATTCATCGGGGTCGCGGAGATGACCGTCACCTGTGCTCGCACCCGTGGATCGATGATGAAATTCTTGCAGGTGAGTTCGCTGACCGCTTCGACGATCTGCCCGAGGTCGGCGTCCTTGTAGTTTGGCGTGATCTGCGCGTTCTTGTGCGCACACTCGGCAGCTCCCGCCGACAGCACGGGCAACAGCCAGGCGGCGATTGCAAGGACTGGTGCCAGCAAAATGGTCTTGGAAACCGCGCCAAACGGCGAGCGCTGCCCAGAAAGTCGGCGCGCGCGGCTCGTGGATTGCATCAATGACATGAGTTCAGTCTTCCGTTTTTCTTGATTTGTTCTTGATCAGTCTGAATCGTCGGCCGGCATCTGGGGCACCTGGTTCATCGGCACCATGCCCTGGCTGGCGGCATTGCCGGCTTCGAGTTCCTGGGCCTGACTCGCGACCTGCGACATGTTCAGCGTGAGGTCCTGCGACCGACCATTGCGTTCGATGGTGACGTGCACGGAATCCGAGGAACCGATCGTGCGGAAAATCTCGTTACCACGCGCCGGATCATCGAGCGCCGTGCCGTTTACCGACGTGACCAGATCTCCAGGCTGCAGTCCGAGTTTTGCGAACTGCTGGCGATTGCGGCCGGGATAGACGCGAAAGCCACGCAGCTGGCCGTTATTGAATACCTGCTGCGGACGCATGACCTCGCTCACGACGCTCGGATCGCGCGCTATCAGGCGCCGTACGTTCTCCGCCAGATTCTGCTGCCCGGGTGCGACGTTGCCGGCCGGCAGCGGCAAGTTCGCGGCGCGACCCGGGCCGCCGGCGAGTCTCTGCCGCGGCAGGGCAAGAGTCTCAATCGCGCCGCCCCGTTCCAGCAGCACATGGTCGGTGTAGACGGCGTGCAAGGTGGCGCCGCCATTGACGGGGTCGCCCACTGAATACACCTTGGCGGTCGCGGCGGATTCGCCAATGATCGCGAGACCCCGCTTCGGATCTTCGGTCGCGATGGTGCCCGCGAGGACCAGATTCATGGTGGTGTCGGGGGCATTCGCCGCGTCCGCTGCAGACTTTGGCGCGGCGGCTATGCCAAACAGGTGCGCATTGACGAGACTCTGGACGTCAAGTGTGCGGCGAACGGGCCGGGCGCCGGACGCCGTGTTCTGGGTTGCCCGGGCACCGACGCCACTGGAGTCGCGGAACGCCAGCACCAGAAACCCGAGTTCGACCGCAATCGCAAGCGCCAGCACGACGGTTGCGATCTGAGGTAGCTGCGTTGACAGGCGCGCGATGGCGGCTGTCCCCGTCATTTGCCGAATTGCCGCCATGGGGGAGTTCAATTGCACCCCGTGATCTTAAAGATTAAGCACGACGGCAACGGCCGCCGAGCGGATTTCAACTAATGATAAGGGTTCGATACAGTCACTCACAAGCAATTGTTTTGTTTGGCTAAAGTTACATTGAAAGTTGGGTCACATGGAGCGCGGCGCAAGTTGCCGCGCGGGCCGTAGCCTGTAACGTGCCCTGGCGCTGGTCGGTCTCGCCGTCGCAGCAGAATTCTGCTCCAAGTCAGCCATGCCGTGCGCACAAATTCTGTCGGGGCGCGGCGACGCTGTGCCCTTGCGAGTCGCTCCTTCGATCCCTATAAAGGAACCTCTGGAATTCTCTTGCCCCGGTTGCGGCCGCGGCCATGGCAGTCAACGGGTTATGAGTGCAACGGAACGGACAGAGGGCGATCGTGGCCTCGTGCTCGAAGAGGCCGAGCCCCAGGTCAGGAAGCCGCCGCTCTATCAAGTGATTCTGCTAAATGACGATTACACTCCAATGGAGTTTGTCGTTGATGTGCTCGAGCAGATCTTCCGGCTCGATCGGACCACCGCCACGCGGGTCATGCTCGAGGTGCACACCAAGGGTAAAGGCGTTTGTGGCGTGTTTGTATTTGAGATTGCCGAGACCAAGGTCACCCAGGTGATGGACTTCGCTCGGCAGCATCAGCATCCGCTGCTTTGCACGATGGAGGAGGCATAACACACGTGTTGTCGAGCGAACTCGAATTCTGTCTGAACGAGGCCTTCCAGGCTGCCCGCGAAGCCCGCCATGAGTTCATGACGGTCGAGCACCTGCTGCTCGCCATTCTCGACACGCCGAAGGTGCGCGAGGTGCTGCGCGCGTGCGGCGCGGACATCGCCAAACTCAAGAAGGCCCTCGAGCAATTCATCGCTGAAACCACGCCGCAGCTCCCCGATGACGACGAGCGCGAGGTGGCGCCGACGCTCGGGTTCCAGCGCGTGTTGCAGCGCGCGGTGTTTCACGTGCAGTCGAGCGGCCGCAAGGAAGTGACCGTCGCCAACGTGCTGGTCGCGATCTTCAGCGAAAAACAGTCACACGCAGCGTACCTGCTATCGGAGCAGGACGTGGCAAGACTCGACGTGGTGAATTACATCTCGCACGGGCTCTCCAAGGTTGCGCAGGAGCGCACCGAGAAGGACGAGCCGGCCGGTCAGGGCGAAGGCGAGCGCGAAACGGAAGGCTCGGCGCTCGAGAAGTACGCCACGAATCTCAACAAGCTCGCCCGCGAGGGGCGCATCGATCCGCTCATCGGCCGCAAGCTCGAAGTCGAACGCACGATCGAGATTCTCTGCCGCCGGCGCAAGAACAACCCGCTGTATGTCGGCGAAGCTGGCGTCGGCAAGACCGCCATAGCGGAAGGGCTCGCGCGCATGATTGTCGAGGGCAAGGTGCCAGACGTGCTCACGGACTGCACGATCTACGCGCTCGACATGGGCTCGCTCATCGCGGGGACCAAGTATCGGGGTGATTTTGAAAAGCGCCTGAAGGGCGTGATCAGCGAGATCAAGAAGAATCCGGGCGCGATCCTCTTCATCGATGAGATCCACACGGTCATCGGCGCGGGCGCCGCTTCGGGCGGCGTCATGGATGCATCGAACCTCATCAAGCCGGTGCTCGCGAGCGGGGAACTGCGCTGTATCGGGTCGACCACCTATAACGAATATCGCGGGATCTTCGAGAAGGACCATGCACTCGCGCGGCGCTTTCAGAAGATCGATATCGTGGAACCCTCGGTCGCCGAGACCGTGGAGATTCTTCTCGGCCTGAAGAGCCGCTTCGAGGAACACCACGGCATCAAATATCTCGACGAGGCGTTGCGCGCAGCGGCGGAACTCTCCGACCGTCACATCAATGATCGTCACCTGCCCGACAAAGCCATTGACGTCGTTGACGAGGCTGGGGCCAATCTGCGGCTGCGGCCGGTGAACGAGCGGCCAGCGGCCGTGTCCGTTGAGCTCATAGAGAACGTCGTGGCGCGCATCGCGCGTATTCCACCGAAAAACGTGTCGCTCTCCGACAAGGAAGTGCTGCGCAATCTCGAGCGCAACCTGAAGCTCGTGATTTTCGGTCAGAACAAGGCCATCGAGTCGCTCGGCGCAGCCATCAAGATGTCGCGCTCGGGTCTTTCCGATCTCAGCAAGCCCGTCGGGTCATTCCTGTTCGCCGGGCCGACAGGCGTCGGCAAGACCGAGGTCACGCGTCAGCTTGCCATCGCGATGGGCGTCGAGCTCATCCGCTTCGACATGTCGGAGTACATGGAACGGCATACCGTTTCGCGTCTGATCGGCGCGCCGCCCGGCTACG
>JBGPLJ010000344.1:0-3844 GCA_041486385.1 Steroidobacteraceae bacterium | reverse complement strand
GAAGAACGCCTCGGTGTCGAATTATTTCACCGACTCGGTCCCGGCCACGGTCTCGTGCTGACGGAGTCCGGCCGCCGCCTCCTCCCGCGGGTTCGCGCGGCTTTCGACATTATCCGCGAGTCGACCGCCGCAATCGACTCGAATCGGCGACGCGTGCTCAACATCAAGACGTTCGACTCGTTTGGCTATCATTGGCTAGTGCCGCGGCTCAGCGGCTATTCGCGCCAGTTTCCCGACGTTGACGTTCGGATCATATGGGCCGATTTCGACGACGACGCGCTCGCAAAGGGGATCGTGGACATCGATATTCGCTATGGCGAAGGGGACTGGGCGGACGTCGAGGCCGTTCGCTTCTTGACCGAGACGATCTTTCCGGTTTGCAGTCCCGACATCATCACTGAAGCGGCTCCGCTGCGGACCTTGGACGACCTCTGCCACCACACGCTGTTGCACGATGTGATGGTCACGGACTGGCGTGGCTGGCTCGAAGCCGCCGGTGTGACGGACATCAATACCGAGCATGGCCCAGGGTTCAATCACTCGCATCTCGTCACGCAGGCGGCGATTAGCGGGGCTGGGGTAGCGCTTGGGCGCGGCGCGCTGGTCTGGGACGCACTGCGTCGCGGACAACTGATCAGGCCATTTCGCGTCAGTGTTCGGTCCCGCTACGCGTATTTCGTCGTCTGCTCGCGCGGGACCGCGCGTAATCCAGTCATTGCCACGTTTCGCGATTGGCTCATCAGAGAAGGGGCCGCTTCCCAGCAAGAGATCGACTCCATGGATCCCAACGGGTTGGTCAAAGCCGAACCATGCTGACATTTGCATTGCCGAGGTCGGCTATCAGGCCGGCATCGAAAGTCCTACGCTGCGTTCCCGAACACTGATCTTCTGAGCGTTGCTACATTGGAAGCGGCTACCAGTTCCAGAGCGTCCCATCCTCGAGCCGGTTGATCGGCAGGTACGCGCGCCGATACGGATATTTCTTCGCCAGTTTCTCGTCGACGTCGACGCCGTGGCCGGGGGTTTCGCCTGCGCGCAGGTAACCGGCCGAGTAGCTGTAGTCGTGCGGGAACACGGCGTCAGTCTCGGGCGTGTGGCGCATGTACTCCTGGATTCCGAAGTTCGGAATCGCGGTATTCAGGTGCAAGGATGCGCCCATGCAGACCGGCGACAGGTCGGTCGCGCCGTGACAGCCCATGCGCACGTTGTAGAGGCTCGCGAAGTCGGCGATGCGCCTCAAGTGAGTGATACCGCCGGCGTGCACGACGGTCGTGCGGATGTAATCGATCAGCTGTTCCTCGACGAGCTGTTTACAATCCCAGATCGTGTTGAATACTTCGCCAACCGCGAGCGGCGTAACCGTGTGCTCGCGGATCAGGCGGAAATTCGCCTGGTTCTCGGCCGGCGTCGCGTCCTCCATCCAGAAGAGCCGATACGGCTCGAGCGCTTTGCCGAGTCGCGCCGCTTCGATCGGCGTGAGGCGGTGGTGTACGTCGTGCAGGAGGTGCGGAGCGGCTCCGAAGCGCACGCGCAGTGCCTCGAAGAGCTTTGGAATATGATCCAGGTACTTCTCGGTGGACCAGATATTTTCCGTGGGGCTGGCGGCGTCTGCGGGTTCATAGAACATCTTGTCGCCCGCCACGCCATAGGTCGAAGCCATGCCCGGAATTCCGGTCTGTGCCCGGATCGCGAGGTAGCCGAGCTCGATGTAGCGTCCAACCGCATCGGCGGTTTCAGCCAGGTCGCGGCCATTCGCGTGCCCGTACACCATGACCCCGGTGCGGCTCCGGCCGCCGAGGAGCTGGTAGAGAGGCAGGCCGGCCGCCTTGGCCTTCAGGTCCCACAGTGCGGTGTCGACCGCCGCGATCGCACACATCGTGACCGGGCCGCGACGCCAGTACGCCCCGCGATAGAGGTACTGCCAGATGTCCTCGATCTGGTGGGCGTCACGGCCGAGGAGGCAGGGGATCACGTGTTCGGTGAGGTAGGCGACGACGGCGAGCTCACGCCCGTTCAGGGTTGCGTCTCCGAGTCCGTGCAGGCCGCTGTCCGTGACGATCTTGAGGGTCACGAAGTTGCGCCCGGGGCAGGTGACGATCACGCGTGCGTCGACAATCTTCATTCCGAAGGGCTCCCCATCCAATGTGCAGCGCTCAGTCGAGAATACTGCCTAAGTTGCACCGCTCGCCACCCTTTAGGCCTGCTAATGAATCGTTGAAAAGTAGTGAATTGCATTGCTTTCGGGCAGCGGAATTAATGGAGTCTGGAGCAATTCCGGCCGGGGCAGTCCGATGGCGACAATGAGCGGAGCCGACGCGATGCTGCAGCAGTTGCTGCTGAACGACATCGACACGATTTTCGGCCTGCCGGGCGGGCAGCTGGATCATTTCTTCGATTCCATGTTCCGCAGTGCCGGCCGCGTCCGGTTCATTGGATCGCGCCACGAGCAGGGCGCGGCCTACATGGCCTTTGGCTATGCCCGCTCGACCGGGCGGACCGGTGTCTTCACGGTGGTGCCGGGTCCTGGCGTGCTGAACTGCGCCGCTGCACTTTGCACGGCCTATGCCACCAACGCTCCCGTGCTGTGCGTGACCGGACAGATTCCGGGTGCCGCCATTGGCCGCGGTATCGGCTACTTGCATGAGCTGCCGGATCAGCTCGCGACCCTGCGTTCGCTGACGCGGTGGGCGGAGCGGATCATGCGGCCCGAACGAGCTCCGTCGGTTATCAACGAGGCCTTTGCCAGGATGCGTAGTGGTCGCCGCGGTCCGGTGTCGCTCGAAATGCCGATGGACACGATGGCCACGCAGGCCGATGTGACGCTGCTCGGTCGCGCACAAATGTTGCCGGCGCCGGGGCCTGATCTTGATCACATTGCCGATGCGGCAAAGCTCCTTGCCACGGCGAGTCGGCCGATGATCGTTGTCGGTGGCGGTGCTGTCGATGCGGCGGCGGAGCTTTTGGAACTCGCCACCATCCTTCAGGCCCCGGTTGTCTCGTTTCGCAGCGGCCGCGGAGTCGTTTCGGATCGCCACTATCTGTCGCAGATCTTCCCGGCGGGTTACGAGTTGTGGAAGACCGCGGACGTGGTGCTCGGTATCGGTTCGCGCATGGAGCAGCAGCTGCTCTACTGGAAGACGGGACCGAACATGAAGATCATTCGTGTCGACATCGACGCGGACGAGTTGGCGCGCGTCGAACGGCCGGCAGTGGGTATTCACGCCGACGCCCGCGAAGCCATCGCGGCGCTCATCAAGGCGCTCGGCAAGCAGCCATTGCACCGCGCCTCGCGTCAGGAAGAGTTGATCGCACTCAAGGCGAGGATCGCGTCTGAGATTGAGTCGGTGCAGCCGCAAATGTCTTACCTGCGCGCGATACGCGCGGCGCTCCCGGACGATGGCTATTTCGTCGATGAAATTACGCAGGTCGGCTATGCATCCTGGTACGGCTTCCCGGTCTACGAGCCGCGCCATCATGTGAACTGCGGCTACCAGGGGACGCTCGGCTATGGCTATGCGACGGCCCTCGGTGTGAAGGTCGCGAACCGCGACAAGGCAGTGGTCAACATCGCGGGCGACGGCGGCTTCCTGTACACGTCGAATGAGCTCGCAACGGCGGCGCAATATGGCATTGGCCTTGTGACGGTTCTTTTCAACAACAACAAGTTCCAGAATGTGCAGCGTCAGCAAAAGGAATGGTTCGGCGGCCGCTTTATCGGATCTGACCTGCGCAATCCCGATTTCGTCAAGTATGGCGAGAGCTTTGGCGTGCGCAGCATGCGGGTCGAGGGGCCCGAGAAACTGAATGCGGCCATCAAGGCTGCGCTCGATCTCGATGCGCCGGT
>JBGPLJ010000343.1:0-3848 GCA_041486385.1 Steroidobacteraceae bacterium | reverse complement strand
GGTGGTCGACGTGCTCGAACATCCCCGGCTTGCCATGGCCGAAGGTGTTCTCGTGACACCGAGCCTTGCCAAAGTTGCTCCGCTGCCGAATGCGCGCGTTGTCGGCAACCTGAGCGATAAAGCCAAAGTACTCGCCGCCCTCGGACTCACGCGCACCGTGGGGCGTCGGCGCACATGACATTGCAAAAGCGGCGCGCGCTCGGCAAGGCTGCGAATCGATCCATTGCAATTCCGCGGAGGCCCTCCGCGAACAGCCTGCTGGCGGCGATTCCGCGCGCGGAGTTTCAGCGCCTGTTCGCGGGACTCGCGCCGGTAACCCTGAAAATCGGCGATGTGATTCAGGAATCGGGGGCACCGATTCGCCATGTCTACTTCCCCTTCGATTGTGTGGTCTGTCTGATGACGGGAGTGGAGGACGAGCGGCATCTCGAGGTCGGAGTCGTGGGCTTCGAGGGCATGGTCGGAGTCGCGCTCGCGCTCGGAATGGACGCTTCATCGGCTCGCGCCCAGGTGCAGGCAACCGGGACCGCGTTGCGGGTGGAAGCGGCGCATTTTCTGCGGGCATTGCGGCAATGCCTGCCATTGCAGCGCGCACTCGATCGCTATACGCATGCGAAGCTCGCTCTTGCGAGACAAACCGTTGCATGCAATTCCTTTCATGGGCGCGAGGCGCGCCTTGCCCGCTGGTTGTTGATGACCGGCGATCGTGTCCGGTCGGCAACTTTCTTCCTGACGCAGGCCGTTCTGGCCGACATGCTCGGCGTTCGACGCGTCACCGTCACCGAGGCCGCCGGCCGGCTGCAGGAGCGCAACCTGATCAGATATCGTCGAGGCAATATCAGAATTCTCGATCGGACGGGACTCGAAGCAATCTCGTGTCGCTGTTATGTGAGACTCGAGGGCAAGCCAGCATGAATGGGCCACGAGAAAGTGCTGAACGGCAGCCGCGTGACGCTGCAACCGGGCTCGCCCGCAACATCGCCACACGCAGCGGCGAAGCGGGGCGCCGTGCAGCCGCCGAACACGCGGATTACATCGAAGCGGTCGAAGCTCTCGCGAACCGCGTCGGTGCCGTGGACGACGCGGACGTCGATCGCGTGCGCGACGAGCTGAGGAAGTCTCTGCTAGAGCTCAACCTGCGCTTGCGCAGGGCCAGCCAAAGCGATCGTTGAGACGCCTGACGCGTCGGCAACCCTCATATGCAGACGCACCGACATCATGCATTGGGCGTAAGATGATGAGTCTGCCGATGGCTCTCCGGCTCCGGCCAGCCATCCACGCTCACCACGAGAACCGCAATGATTGAAACTTCGCCAGCAGGGCGCCTCCCGCCGCTGTGGACCACAGCCGGACGGCGGCGGAACGGCCGCGTTGAGGTCATCATTGCCAATCCGCCGGTGATGTCATTGTCGAGCAATTGAAGCGGTCATTTCTGCGCCTCACCAGCGGCGCACGAAACGCCTCAGCCTGGGATTCGACGGAGATGATCCGCGCTGAACTCTTCAGCGCGGAGCGGCTCGAGCAGCACGCTGAGAGCCTCGCTACCGCACAACGCGTCACGACCCGGCCCGCAAAGGTCCGGTCGCTGGCTGGGCGCCTGCGGGACAACAGCCGGATTCTGCTCGACTCGCATCGCGCGATCGCCAAAGCGATCGGCGAGGGCCGTGCCATCACTCCCGCGGCCGAATGGCTGGTCGATAACTACCACGTCGTCGAAGAGCAGATTCGGCAGATCAATGACGATCTGCCGCCCGGCTTCTACCGTCAATTGCCGAAGCTCGCCGGCGGTCCGCTGGCGGGATATCCGCGCGTGTTCGGATTGGCCTGGGCTTTCGTCGCGCACACGGACAGCCGCTTCGATACGCAGATGCTGTGCCGGTTCGTGCGCGCCTATCAGCGCGTACAGCCGCTGACGATCGGCGAACTCTGGGCGATCGCCATTACGCTCAGAATTGTCCTGGTCGAAAATCTGCGGCGCGCAGCGGAGCGGATCGCGAGCCGGCGCGAGGATCGTCAGCAGGCCGATGCGCTGGCCGATCGCTTTCTTGGCGTCAACGTGCTGGCAGCCGAGCCGCTCGCCGCAGTCCTGAGAGAGTGGGACGGCGTACCGCTCTCGCCAACCTTCGCCGTACAGCTTCTGCAAAGGCTCCGCGACCAGGACCCCAAGGTTTCGCCGGTGCTCGCGTGGCTCGAAGTGCGTTTGTCGGCTGAATCGACCACGGCTGATGCCATCGTGCGCGATGAACACCAGCGGCAGGGCGCCTCGCACGTGACTGTGCGCAACGTGATCACGAGCATGCGTGAGATTTCCGCAGTCGATTGGGCGGATCTGTTCGAAAGCGTCAGCCTCGTCGACGCCACGCTGCGCGCATCGACCGACTTTGCCGAGCTCGATTTTCCGACGCGCAATCTGTATCGCGCGGCGATCGAAGAGCTCGCCCGGGGCTCGAAGTTGTCGGAACTCGAGATCACGCGGCGCGCTTTGCTCGCCACGAGCGGCCGTTCGGCCGTGCGCAGGCGCGATCCCGGCTATGCGCTGATCGCCGGCGGCCGTCGGGCCTTCGAAGCTGCCGTCGGCTTTCGGCCGCCGTTTCGAACCTGGCCCGTCCGCGCCGGCGTTGCCGCGGGAATCCGCGGCTATATCGCCGGTATTGCTGTGGTGTCCGCCGTCATTCTTTCCTTCCCGCTGCTTGCACTGGCGCACGCGGGCATTGGTGGCTTGACGCTCGCCGTCCTCGCGCTGCTCGGCCTCGTGCCGGCCGTGGATGCGGCCATGGCGCTGGTGAACAGCAGCGTCACGCGACGTTTTGGCGCAAAGATCCTGCCCGCACTCGAGCTGCGCGACGGCGTGCCTCAGCATCTACGCACGCTGGTGGTCGTGCCGACGTTGCTAACGACGCGCGCGACGCTGGCAGAACATATCGAGCGCATGGAGATCCATCATCTCGCGAGTCTCGACGGCGACATCTGCTTCGCATTGCTGTCCGACTGGACGGACGCTGCCACAGAAAGCGTCGCAGGTGATGAGCTGCTGCTCGCCGACGCGGTGGAAGGCATTGCCCGGTTGAATGAACGCTACGGCCCCGCGCCGGGCGGCGATCGCTTTCTGCTCCTGCATCGCGGACGGCTCTGGAATGAAGGCCAGGGCCAATGGATGGGATGGGAGCGCAAGCGCGGCAAACTCCACGAGTTGAATCGTCTGCTGCGCGGTGCCTCCGATACGAGTTTCATCGCGACCGGCGGGCGGCCGCTCAAGGTTCCCACCGGCGTGCATTACGTCGTTACGCTCGATGCCGACACGCGGCTGCCGCGAGACGCTGTGCGCCGACTGGTCGGGAAGATGGCTCATCCACTCAATCGGCCGCGATTTGACGCGCGTACCGGCCGGGTAATTGATGGCTACGCGATCTTGCAGCCGCGGGTCTCGCCGTCGTTGCCCGTCGGGAGCGAAGGATCGTTGTTTCAGCGCCTGTACTCGAGCGCGAGCGGCATCGATCCGTATTCCGCGGCGGTCTCCGACGTGTATCAGGATTTGTGTGGCGAAGGCTCGTACGTCGGCAAGGGCATCTATGACGTTGACGTCTTCGAGTCCGCGCTTGCAGGACGCGTGCCCGAAGGTGCGATGCTGAGTCACGATCTGTTCGAAGGCATCTTCGCCCGGGCGGGGCTGGTCACGGACATCGAGGTCGTCGAGGAATACCCGGCACGCTACGACGTGGTCGCGGCTCGGGCGCACCGTTGGGCGCGCGGCGACTGGCAATTGCTGCCGTGGATTTTCGGCCGACGGGTCGCAGGGGCGGAGCGCAGGCGCGGGTCGATTCCACTCATCGGTTTGTGGAAGATGCTCG
>JBGPLJ010000342.1:0-3874 GCA_041486385.1 Steroidobacteraceae bacterium | reverse complement strand
GGAGGCACACGTCGACGAGATCGTGGCTGCAGTAAAACAGGACACGCGCAAGCCTGAGGGCGAAATCAGAGTCACGGAACTCCTGAACGTGACCGCCAATATCGACCGCAACATCAACAATCTCGTGGAGTGGATGAAACCGGTTGAAGTGGTTCCATCCCAGAACAAGAGCGACAAGGCGAAGATCGTTCACGAGGCGAGAGGGGTATGCCTCATATTGGGACCCTGGAATTTTCCGCTTGGGTTGGTCATGGGCCCTCTCGCGGCAGCCATTGCCGCTGGCAACTGCTGCATCGTCAAGCTCACAGACTTGTGCCCGGCTACCGCCAGAGTAGCCGCCAGGATCATCAAAGAGGCGTTCGCTGAAAATGAGGTTGCCTTGTTTGAAGGCGGCGTCGATGTGGCAACCGCTTTGCTCGACCTCCCCTTCAACCACATCTTCTTCACAGGAAGCACGCGAGTCGGAAAGCTCGTCATGGCGGCGGCGGCGAAGAATCTGGCCACCGTCACCCTGGAACTCGGAGGGAAATCTCCCGTCATCGTCGATGAAGACGCGGATGTGAAGAAGGTTGCCGGGGATCTGGCGGCAGCCAAGCAATTCAATGGCGGGCAAGCCTGTATTTGCCCCGACTATGTATTCATCAAGGAGCAGCAGAAGCAAGGCTTGATCGAAGAATTTCGAGCCAAAGTAAGACAAAACCTGTATGCGGAAGACGGGAAGATCAAGAAGGAGAATATCGCCCAGATCGTCAACGATCAGAATTTCGCCCGCATCAAGAAACTCTTCGATGATGCCGTTGCCAAGGGCGCCAAGATTGCCGTGGGCGGCACGCTGGAGGCAGCCGACCGCACGGTCCATCCGACGCTGCTCACCGATGTCACTCCTGACATGCTGATCATGCAGGAGGAAATTTTCGGGCCTGTAGTGCCTGTCATGACTTACAGCAACCTCGATGAGGTCATCGAATACATCGGGCGCCGTGACAAGCCATTGGCACTCTACATTTACAGCAACAATCGCAACAACATCGACAAGATACTGAACGGAACTTCATCGGGCGGCGTGACAATCAACGCGTTCTTCTCTCATTACCTGGAGAACCAGTTACCGTTCGGCGGCGTCAATCAAAGCGGTATGGGCAGCTATCACGGGGTCTTCGGATTCAAAGCTTTCTCTCATGAGCGCGCAATCTACATGCAGGAGAATCGATAGAACGGGTGTCACGCGCAGCGCTTCGCGCGCGTCCAGGAAGAGACCGCGCCCGGCCGGCCACGACGCATAATTCCCCAGATGGCATACCCGCGTTATCGAACCGATCGACTAACGCTGACGGGCCCTTGCGAGGGGGGGGCGAGGAGGTCATGCAACCGGTTCGACCAGATATTCCTCTTACCACCCCCTCAATAATTAATAGTTAGACGGCAAGACGAACACTCTCGACAGTTGTCGGTCCCGATGGAGAATAAGGTGCGTACCAAGCTTCCTTTTGCAGTCGTTTGCGTCGCGATGTCGTTGACTTCATGTAACTCATCGCACTTAGGGTCCGATCGGGACCGGAGTGCGATACTGACAACGGAGCGCGAGTGGGCCGCAGCCGCGAGAGAGCAGGATCTCGATCGCAGCGTCTCCTACATGGCCGATGACGCAATAATGTTTCCACCGGCGGGCGCGCCTGTTATCGGGAAGGCCGCCATTCGTGAATACATGGCGTCAGGCTTCGCTACCCCGGGCTTTAGCGTTACCTGGGAGCCGGAAGATGCAGTCGTCTCGGACGGCGGAGACCTCGCTTACACTCGTTCGCGCAGCGTGTACACCGTTCCCGGAGCCAACGGGGCAATTCAAACGATACACGCGAAGGGTGTCACGATATGGCGCAAGAGCGCCGATGGGAACTGGCACTGTGTTGTCGACATTTGGAACGAGGCGCCGCCGCCCGGCGTCAAGGCTGTCTCGGGGAAGTGATGACGATGTTCGGCTTGCCGTCTAACAACGCGTCGCTCAACGCGGACGTTAGGCGTCAACCCGATGAACGCTGAGTGGCATCCGACCACGACCTGGGACCGAGGGGTCGCGGCGCGGTTCAAGCGATTCATAAGTAAGGCCCGAGACAAAGGCCACCCGTTACTGACACAAGCCACTGCTATTG
Organism: Steroidobacteraceae bacterium; assembly: GCA_041486385.1. Taxonomy (GTDB): domain Bacteria; phylum Pseudomonadota; class Gammaproteobacteria; order Steroidobacterales; family Steroidobacteraceae; genus JBGPLJ01. The sequence continues at coordinate 1,727 of JBGPLJ010000342.1, read as the reverse complement.
CAACGAGTCACCCCCGAGTATCTCTGAAATTGCTTGAGCAGTTGCTTTCGATACCGGACGGTGCGAATCGCTCAACGGCATACGCAATTCGCGCAAGTGCCTATCTCACCCTTGGGCACTTGGGTGACGCGGTCCTTTCATATGAATCGGCATTGCGAGAAGCGGCCGATCAACCACCTCCGTGGTCCTTCACGCATGCGCACGTCGAATTTCCTTATCTAATCGCAGTTCGCTCCATGACCGATCGATACGCCCGAGCGCGCGAGCTACTGGATCAATACGCGCATCTCCCCCTATTCCCCGTCGGATACTTTTGCCGCCACGCGGCGTATTCAATGTTGCACGCAGCGTGCGGGGAATCCGCTGCAGCAAAACATCACGCGGAATTGGCCTTGCGAGCCGCTGCGCTGGACGAACCGCAGGTACGCTCATACACGACGGTCCGTTTCACTGGCCACAAGGGTCATGACGTAGTTAAGTTGCTCGGTCGCTATCGTGACACATAACAACGCCTTTTCGATCAGCGTCAGCAGAGCCGCGCTTCGCTCAACGCGGACGTTATGTGCCATTCGCACACGATATGCGCCTGTGGCAGCATGGCGATCTGTAGGAGGCTATGTCCATGTCCACGGCTAAAGAAGAATTGGCTCGCCTGATCCAGCAACAGCCGGAAGGCAGCTCGTCGGAGGAAATCGTCCGGGAGCTCGCGTTTCACGTCATGGTTCAACGCGGGCTCGCCGATTCGGACGCGAAGCGCGTCATCTCGAACGATGAGATGAGTCGCCGCATCCGTTCATGGCACAAATAAATTGGACGGCTGAGGCACAGCGCTGGCTCGAGGACATCTTCGAGTACCTTTCAGCGGACAATTACCGCATCACCTACCTGGTGAAGGACGACGGGAACGTCGACATACTCGGTGTGTTTCATGCCGCACTCGATATCAGTCGCTACCAATTGTAGACGGCACATAACAACGCGTTGGAACGAGAGCGCGGCCGGTAGCTTCGGAAGGGGTAAAGGGATGTGCAGGTTCAGGATCAATCAGCTTCGATCAGTGTCAGCGAGGCCGCGCGTCGCTCAACGCGGACGTTAGGTCCCAGGGAGAACAATCGTGCTTCGACTATCACTGCTCATCGCCATCATCCTTCTTGCCGCGTGCCAATCGGCAGGGAGTGTTCGCGGCTCGAGTATTGACGCGATGCCTCCAGCTGTCGGGGATTTCTCATATGGTGGGGGTGATGGAACGACGCTAACCAGTGCCATAATCATCACCGCACGGAACGAGAAGGTTGGAGTTGCGGCGGAGTACGACTGGATTCGAGCGAGGTATCCTGGCGCGCTGTCCCTCGGCGCCAGCACGTTTCGCCAGAATGATCGGAGCTACGACTCAATCGATATCGAGACTAAGGACAAGGTGCATCGGACGTTCTACTTTGACATCAGCAAGTTCTTTGGAAAGTTGTGACGGCAACGAATGCTGGGACCTAACAACGCGTTGGAGCGAGAGCGCGGCCAGTAGCTTCGGCGAGGTAGCACGGATGTTGCAGTTCTGGATAAAGCAGCTTCATTGTGCGGCAAAGATGCTGCGCTTCGCTCAACGCGGACGTTAGGCGTTGGCAATGGTTAGGTTAGTCGCCTTGTTTGGGCTAAGCGTGTCCTGTGCACTCGTTGCATTTGAAGGCGCGCTTGCGGCATGCCCTGACGGTTATCCCAAGCCCGACGTG
>JBGPLJ010000341.1:0-3891 GCA_041486385.1 Steroidobacteraceae bacterium | reverse complement strand
AGTGCAGTGAACCACGCCACCTGGATACCGAGGAACCGACCAAACGCGGTCCGGACGTAGAGGTACGGCCCGCCCGATTTGGAGAACTGGGAGCCGACCTCGACGAAGCAGGCAACGATGACGCCAATGGTGAGCCCAGCGAGCACGCATGCCAGGGGGCTGGCCGGCCCCAGGAGTCTCAATAGCTCTCCGGGCACGCCGAATATGCCGCTGCCGATGATGCTGTTGATCATCAGTCCGGTCAGGGCCCATCGTCCGATAGAACGCTTAAGCTGCATGACTGCCCAGATCGCTGCCGAGATGACGTCTGATCAACCGGCGCTAAGCGGGTTCGAGCTCAACCGCTCGCAGAGTCTTCGGCCAATGCCACTGGGGAACGGGCGGCGGTGGAGACTTTCCGGATCATCTCGTCGACCGTCAGTACCTGAGCGAACATACGTCCGAGCGTGGCGCACGTGGCCCTCTTAAGCTCGGCCGCCGAGACGTCTCCGATATCGGAGTTTGCAGTGCCGTCGCTTAGAAAGAACACGCGAAAATCGCGGACCGTCGCCTCGCGCGCAGTAGTTTCGCAGCAAACGTTGGTCGAGATGCCCGTGATTATGATGGTGTCGATGCCGCGCGAGCGCAGGATCAGCTCAAGATCGGTGCTGTGAAACGCACCGAAACGCGGCTTGTCGAGAAGAATGTCGCGCGGATCGATGACCAGCCCTTTATGCAGCGCCGCTGACTCCGAGCCTTTCATGATGATCCCCTCCTTGACGATCGGGGCGATCTCGCCGAGGAGCCCGGTATTCGAACCGTCTTGGCGCAGGACATGGCTGACATGGATAACGAGAATCCCGGCTGCACGGCATGCGGCGGCTACCCGGTTTATCCGCTCCTCCACGACCAGTCCCTCCGGAGCTGAAATTGGGGAACCGAAGACGAAGCAGTTCTGCATATCGACGTTCACAAGCGCGGCGCGCTTTGGTACTACCGCGAAGTCAACCATGACTTCTCCTGCCCGAAGGTCACAATCATCCGAAAACAAACAGGATGAGCGCAGCGGATGATCATAGTCGAATCGCCATGCGATCGATGCGTCCGTTAGCCCTTCACGTACTGCGCGAGATCGACAGCATCCTCGCCGGGGATTCGCTTCCGCTCAAATTCCTGCGCGCGGCCCCATGGCATGGTTGCATCGATCGCAAGCCGCCCCCAATGGTCCTTGAAGTCATCTCGATAAAAGCCGGGAATTCGCTCGAGGATGAAGGCGCGCTGATCAGCGGGACCACGGGTCAAGTAAGCCCACATGACGTCATTGAGATCGCGGATATCCACATCCGCATCGACGGCGATGCATACCTTGTTGTAGTCCATGTTCGAGCCGAGGGCGGCGAGCAGAGCATGTTTCCCGTGACCTTCGTACTGTTGTTGAATCTTCACGATCGTAATCATGCAGTTTGGCCGCGTAGATACATCCAGAACCCCCGGCACCACGCGACTGACGTGCTCGTAGACGCGCGCCGCCGTAAGCGCCTCGAGCGGGCATAAGTCTTCCGGCGTGCCACAGGTGATCGAATGGAAGACCGCCTCCGTCCGTCGGGTGACCGCGAGAACTTCGAACACGTGATTGAGTCCTTCCGGGACATAGGCACCGAGGAATTCGCCAAACGGGCCTTCCGGCCTTCGTGTGTTTGGCAGGAATCGACCTTCCACGACGATTTCCGTGTGCGCGGGCACCATCAGATCGATTGTCTGGCACGGGCGCATCGGCAGCGGCCGGCGAGCGAGCTTGGCTGCAAGCTCGAGTTCGTCCGCCTCGTACGGCAGCGAATAGCAGGCGGACAGGAATATCTCTGGCTGAACCCCGATGAGCAGCGCTGCCTCCAGTGGCTCACCACGGAGCTCGGCTTTCTGCTGGTACCGTGCCAGGTCGTGTGTCGATCCCAGGCGGACCCGGAGTTCTCGGTCACTGACAATCATCGACCGGTGAAACGACAGGTTCGGTACGCGCGTATCGGGCTCACGGGCGAGGAAGATGGCGGACGTGAAGTAGGGCCCTGCGTCTTTCTCGTGATAGGTGATCAGTGGCAGCTCGCGTATCGAGCTCGGCACGACGTCCGACGGCATCGCAGGAACGTCGTAAATGTCGTGCGACAACGGCCGTCGAAGTACGTCCACCCACGTGCGGCAGAAGCTGTCGGTCTGCGCGCCGATCAGTCGGCACAATCGGTCATGGCTACCGTAGAGGTTGCTGACGACCGGCAGTGCCGTGCCGGTGACGTTGGTAAACAGGACCGCCTTGTCGCCGGTCTGCTGCACACGCTTGGTGACGGCGGCGAGCTCGAATCGGGGATCGACCTCTCGCTCAACAACCAGAAGCTCATGGTTGTCCGACAATTGCTTAATCAGGTTCCGCATCGGGCCGCCCTCCAATGGAATAACGGCGCAGGCTTAGCTGGAGCGCGCAGGATCCGGCAATCGCCACGGCGCCGATCCATCCAGGCCAGCGCAGGCTGGGATCTATTGTCATTGATTGACTTGCGAGTTCGTTATCATTGCTCGTCTATGACGAGCAGGCCGGCGTCCAGGGCATCGAGCGCCACCTGGGACGCCGCTCCTTCGCTTATAAGTCGGTCGCGGAATGCCGCGATGACCGGATCGCGCGCCGCGCCCCGGGAACAGACTACAAAATACGCGAAACGTGACGGGATGCGAAGCGTGAACGGCTTGATCAACTGCCCGCGTCGCACTGCGTCCAAGACCAGCGCGCCGCGCCCAAGCGCTACGCCAGCACCGCTAATCGCGGCCTGCGTGACGAGGCCCGAATGGTCGAATCGTGGGCCGCGTTCCGAATCAATACCGTCAACGCCGGCCGCCTCAAGCCACTCGCGCCAGTCAGTGACACTGATGTCGCGCAGCAGCGTGTGGTGGTGCAGGTCGTCCGGCGTGCTCAGCGGAGCCGTTTCCGTGACGACGTCGGGACTGCAAACCGGAAAGATCGTCTCGGTCAAGAAGCGAACGGCCTCGACGTCCGCCCAGTTGCCATCACCATACCGAATGTCTACGTCGACAACGCCCTTGGCCAAGCCATCGTCCTCAATGTCGACCGACCGGATTCGGACATCGACCTCGGGGAACTGCAGCAAGAATTCGGTGAGCCGCGGTATCATCCAGAAATACCCGAACGAATCCAGAGTCGCGATATTGAGCACACGCTTACGAGTGAAGTCGATCGGCGCCGTCGATGCACGAATGATGTCAAGGGCGGCGTGAATTCGCGGAAGATAACGGCAACCAGCCTCCGTCAGAACGAGACCCTGTCCACGACCGAGCCGCTGAAACAACTCCACACCGAGCCATTTCTCGATCGCTTTAACCTGGTGGCTGATCGCGGCCTGCGTGACGTGCAACTCACTCGCAGCGCGCGTGAAGCTCAGATGGCGGGCCGCAGTCTCGAACACAATCAGCGCGTTGAGTGGCGGCAAACGGCGTGACATTACCGGTTACCTGCAGGCCGCGGGTTGATGACTGTGACTGCAGGTTACGGTGTTCCAACGGGGACAGGTTAGGATTGTTCGTGCACGGGTGATTTTCACGAGTGCACTAGTCCATACCTAAGAGTCCAGACCCAGTGAAATCCGGCGACGATCGCTGCGAGATACGTCAGTACTGCCACGGTCGGGTGCCTGTACGGGAGAGCATACCTAATGTCTAGGCGCCTGCCGCCACTCAATGCGTTATTCGTCTTCGAGACTGCGGCCCGCCATCTGAGCTTCACGCGCGCTGCGAGCGTCCTGCATGTCACACAAGCGGCGGTCAGTCACCAGATCAAGGCGCTGGAAGAACGCCTCGGTGTCGAATTATTTCACCGACTCGGTCCCGGCCACGGTCTCGTGCTGACGGAGT
>JBGPLJ010000340.1:0-3894 GCA_041486385.1 Steroidobacteraceae bacterium | reverse complement strand
CTCGACCGCGGCGTGGTCAAGCCAATCGCAAATGGCTACAAGAAGGTTGTTCCGCATCCTATTCGGACTGGCATTGCGAATGTGCTCGACAACGCGGGCTACACAACAACCATCGTCAATGACCTGCTGCAGGCCAAGATCAAGGCCTGCGCGAGCGACACGGGACGCTTCCTGCTCAATTCAACAGTTGGTCTTGCTGGCATCTTCGATCCCGCGAGTTCGGCCGGGCTCGCCAAGAACGATGAAGACTTCGGTCAGACGCTCGGCTATTGGGGCGTCCAACCAGGTCCTTACCTGGTACTGCCGCTACTCGGACCCTCGACGGTGCGCGACTCGGTCGGTATCTACCCGGACTCGCAAACCGATCTGAAGAGTTTGCCGCAGGACATCTGGGTCAATATCGGGCTCTTCGGCCTGTCACGGCTCGGCACGCGCGTTGAGCTCCTCAGCATCGATGAGACGCTCAAGAATGCTTATGACCCGTACGCCTTCGTGCGCAACGCCTACCTGCAGCATCGTGAATACGAAGTGCGCGACGGCAATGTGCCCGATGAGCCGGCAGAGGAAGAGCCGGTCGATGAGGAAAATCCGCAAAGCCCGCCGACCGGCAGCGCGGCACGCCCAAGTTCCACGACGCCGTGAGATTCTAAGAAGCGCTGGCGACCTCGGGCGCCTGCACCGGACCCGTCCAGCGCTCGCCTGCGTGCAGCAGGTCACTGACTTCGCTGATGCGGGCGATGGCTAGAATCGGCGGCGGCACGTTGAAATAGCGGATCTCGCGCCGGTAGGCCTTCGCCCAGTTGATCCATTCAAGGAGCAGCGCAAGGCCGGCGCTGTCGCCGTGAGTGACGCCGGAGAAATCCACCTTCAGCACCGCGTGCTCCGCGAACATTTGCTTGCTGGCCGCGAGGATTGCCTTGGCCGTGGAGAATCCAAGGGCGCCGCTCAGTGCAAAGCGCCCGCCGCCGAGGTCGGCAAGCTTGAACAGCGCAGCGCTGTCACGCGCATGGCGCATCACTTCGTAGCGGCCTTGCAGCACTGCTGCGTCTCGAGACGGTCGATCACTTCATCGAGACCTTTCTGATCGATCTCGGCGCCAAAGTCAGTCCGGTAGCTCTTGATGTAGGAAATGCCTTCGATACTCACGTCGTAAGCCATCCAGCCCTTGTCGGTCTTGTGGACGCTATAGTTCACCGGCACCTGCGTGCCGTTGTCGCGCTTCACCTGCGTGCGAATGACGGCACGTCCGCTCGCCAGATCTCCGGCAAACGGCAGTATTGTCATGCGATCGGCCGTGAATTCGAGCAACGCCACACCGTAATTCTTCAAGAGCGACTGATAGAACGCCTTGATGAAGCGCTCGCGCTGCTGCGGCGATGCCGTTCGCCAGTACTGGGCGAGCACCGGCTGCGCGGCGTACTGCGAGTCGAAGTGCGGCAGCAAGACCCGATCGACCAATGCGGACACCTTGCTCGGATCCTTGCGATAGTCGGCCCGGTGCGCATCGAGCTCCTTGAGCATCTCCGTCGCAGCGTTCTGGATGATCTGGCTCGGCTCGTCAGCCTCTGCGGCTGACGCAACCGCGCCGTTGCTGAAAGCTGCTACGGACAGCAGCGCAAGCGTCAATGCACGTATCATTTGGAACTCTCCTCCGCCGGCTTGCTCTTGCCCTCGGCGAAATTCACCAGAAACTTGCTGATCAGATTCTCCAGCACCAGGGCCGACTGGGTCAGCTCGATAGGGTCGTTATCCTTGTAAGGAGTTTCCGATCCGCCTGCCGTCATGCCGATGTACTGACTCCCAAGGAGCCCCTGCGTGAAGATCGCGGCATCGCTGTCGTTTGGAATACTGTTGTACTGGGGATCGATTCTGAGGTGTACGAGCGCGCGGAAATCCTTAGGATTGAACTCGATCCGCGCCACCCGCCCGATCGTCACACCGGCCATGGACACCGGCGCGCCGACCTTGAGGCCGCCGATGTTGTCGAATTCGGCGCTGAGCTGGTAGCCCGCGCCCTGAATCCCGAAGCGTTCGCTCGTGATCGCGTTGACCATGAAAAGGAGCGCGGCAAATCCAAAAAGCACGAAAAGGCCCGTTCCGAGTTCAATGGCGCGTGTCTGTCGCATGACGATGATCCTTCGAGGCAGTCCTTCAGAGCATGATCGCAGTGAGAATGAAATTGAGTATCAGAGTCACCACGGAAGAAATTACCACCGTGCGGGTCGTCGCGCGGCCGACGCCCTCGGCCGTCGGCACGGAATTGTAGCCTTCATAAACCGCGATGAGACTGCAGGCGACCCCGAATACGGCGCCCTTCAGCAGGCCCTCACCAATATCGTCAAGTTCCACGGCCGACCGCATCTGTGACCAGAAACTTCCCGAATCGATCCCCACCTGCCCGACGCCGACGAGCTGCACGCCGAAGACACCGATCGAGATGAAGATTGCGGTAAGGCAAGGCATGGCGATCACACCCCCGAGAAAGCGCGGCACGACCACCCGCCGCACCGGATCGACCGCCATCATCTGCATCGCCGATAGCTGATCGGTCGCACGCATCAAGCCGAGCTCGGAGGCAAGCGCGGTGCCGGCGCGTCCGGCGAACAGCAACGCCGTGACCACCGGGCCCAGCTGCTTCGTCAAGGCGAGTGCGGCGCCCGCGCCCAGAATCTCCTCGGAACCGACGCGCGATAACAGGTCGTAGCCGAGAAGCCCAAGCACCATTCCGACAAAGAGTCCGCAAGTCATGATGATGACGAGCGACAGCGCGCCGGCATTGAAAATCTGATGCACCACCAGGCGAAAGCGCAACAGCGCCCGGGGCGTGAACGCGATCAACTGCAGGAAGAAAAGAAATACCCGGCCGAGCGTCGCGAGCGACTCGCGTGCGGAATACCAGAGATCGCCGAGGAACGCGTTCACTGCTCGCCGCGCGGCGCGCGCCTGCGCTCACCGCGCGCAAGCAACTGTGTGCTGTAGTCCGGCGCGGGAAAATGAAATGGCACCGGACCATCCGCCATGCCGTTCATGAACTGGCGCACGATGTCCGACGTGTTGGCGTGCAGTTCCTCGGGACTGCCGGACGCGACCACCCGACCCTCCGCCAGCAGATAGGTCTCGTCCGCGATGGTCGAGAGTTCCTGTACGTCGTGTGACACCACAATGCTCGTGATGCCGAGCGCGTCGTTCATCTGGCGTATGAGCCGCAGGATCACGCCCATCGAAATGGGATCGAGCCCCGCGAACGGTTCGTCATAGATAAGAATATCCGGGTCCATCACTATTGCGCGCGCGAGCGCCACACGCCGCGCCATGCCGCCCGAGAGTTCCGCTGGCAGCATCTGCGCGGCGCCGCGCAATCCGACTGCGTGCAGTTTTGTGAGCACGATATGGCGGATCAGGCGTTCGGGCAGATCGGTGTGCTCGCGCAGCGGAAACGCGACGTTCTCGAACACGTCGATATCCGTGAGGAGCGCACCGCTCTGAAACAGCATGCCCATGCGACGCCGCAGCTGAAAGATTTCACTGCGCGACAGCGTTTGCAGATTGAGTCCGTCAACGATGATTTCTCCGCTGTCGGGAGCGATCTGGCCAGTCATCAATCTGAGGAGCGTGGTCTTGCCCGTGCCGCTTGGGCCCATGATCGCCGTGATGCGGCCGCGGCGCATGTCGATGTCAAGACCCGAAAACACCGGCCGCCGGCCGACCGCATAGTGCAGTGCCCGGATCTCGACCAGGTTCTCCGACTTCGGAACCTCGGCAGGCGCCGCCGCAGCGTTCACGCGGCCTGCGCTTCCATCGACGCGTGATAGCGCCCCGCCGCCGCCAGGCCGTTCAACTTGGCGCGCTTGGCGAAGGCCTTCTGTCCCGCGCCGTACTGCGCATCGAGTCCCT
>JBGPLJ010000339.1:0-3921 GCA_041486385.1 Steroidobacteraceae bacterium | reverse complement strand
CGGACGGAACACGAATTCAAACTCTCTGCTGTTCGCACTGCGCTTGACTATGCCCGCCGCAAGCTCAAGGTCTCTGACTTACTGGCGAGTCGTGATTTGCATGCGCGCCCAGGCGAACTTTTCTTGGAGCGCTATGGACAATTGATCAGCCTTAATCGTGCAGGGCAGCTCGGCATCCAAGCCGTCCTCCGGGGGCTGCTCCGACGTATCGATTGGGACGGGGGCAATGCAGTGAGCTTCTTCCCGCCGCCGCCGAATAGGGCTGAGGCGAAAACGCTCATGATCAATCCACGAATTTCATTCGGTCGACCAGTGATTGCGCGCATCGGCGTCACGACATCGGCTATCGTGGATCGTGTCAACGCGGGCGAAGATCCCGCCGAAGTTGCCAAGGACTATGGCGCCACTGGCGATGAGATCATGGATGCGCTCGCCTATGAACGGGCCGCCTGAACTCACGTACTTCGCCGACAGAGATCTCGGTCGTCAATTTCCGGAAGTCCTTCGTGCTGCCGGCATTCGGATCGAGCGCCACGATGATCACTTTGGGGTAAACACACCGGACGACGAGTGGCTCTACGAGATTACCCGCCGCGACTGGGTCGCCGTCACGCGCGACCAGCGTATTAACTATTCGCCGCTCGCTAAGAGCGTGGTGATGGAGGCAGGTGCGCGCCTGTTCGTCCTGGTCGGCAACATGACGGTTGCCGAAGCTGCCAAGAACTTCCTCCGCTGGCAAGGCGCGATTGAGGCATTGGCGCTCCTAGAGTTCGAAGGGTTTATCGCCAAGGTGCGACGGGATGGCGTCCATATTTGGACCCGTCGAGTCGACTGGCTGGCTAGGCAAAAGAGGTGATCAAGGCTGAGATGTCGGGCGACCTTCGGTAGAATGACGACAAACTCGAATCCAATGGAGCCGCCATGAAGAGCAGCCGACTCGTTTTCCTGCTGATGGGCTTCCTCACCGCCTGCGCCGCACAGCCAACGCATCCCACACAACCGACGAAGCCCGCCGAGACCGCGCCGCAACCGGCAGCGCTGCCCATCGCGGATCCGTATCCGTCGACTTACCACGCCGCCGCAAGCGCACCCACGCTCATACACAATGCCACTGTGCTGACGGGCACAGGTCAGCGACTCGATGATACCGATGTGCTGCTCGTCGACGGTCGCATCAGCGCCGTGGGAAAGGGATTGGCGGCGCCAGCCAACGCGCAGGTGATCGATGGTCACGGCAAGTGGGTGACACCGGGGCTCATCGACGTGCATTCGCATCTCGGTGTGTATGCGAGTCCTGCGGTGAACGGCAACAGCGACGGCAACGAGGCCACGAGCCCGTCCACCGCGAACGTCTGGGCCGAGCATTCGGTGTGGCCACAGGATCCGGGATTTACCACCGCCCTCATGGGCGGCGTGACGTCGATGCAGATTCTGCCGGGTTCGGCGAACCTGATCGGCGGCCGTTCGGTTGTGCTGAAGAACGTGCCGGCAGTGACCTACCAGGCGATGAAATTCCCCGGCGCTCCGCAGGGCCTGAAGATGGCGTGTGGCGAGAATCCGAAGCGCGTGTACGGCGGCCGCAAGCAATTCCCCTCGACACGAATGGGCGACGTCGCCGGCTATCGCGCGCAGTGGATCGAGGCGCAGGAGTACCTGCGCGACATCGAAACGTATGAGCGCAAGGTCAAAGCGGGCGACAAGGATGCGAAGCCGCCGAAGCGCGATCTGCGGCTCGATACGCTCGCCGCCGCGCTCAAGGGCGACCTCATCGTGCACATGCACTGCTATCGCGCCGACGAAATGGCGACAGTGCTCGATATGTCGAAGGAATTTGGCTATCACGTGGCCGCGTTCCATCACGCGGTGGAGGCCTACAAGATTTCAGATCTGCTCGCGGAACACGGCGTGTGCGCGGCGATGTGGGCGGACTGGTGGGGATTCAAGATGGAATCCTACGATGGCATCCCGGAGAACATCGCCATGGTCGACGCGGCGCCCGGCGGCTGCGCGATCGTGCATTCGGATTCGGCGGAAGGCATTCAGCGGCTCAATCAGGAGGCGGGCAAGGCGATGCTCGCCGGTCAGCGTGCGGGGCTCGATATTCCGCCGGAGCGCGCGATCGCCTGGGTCACCGCGAATCCGGCGAAAGCGCTCGGCATCCTCAACCAGACGGGTACCCTCGAAGTGGGGAAGATGGCGGACGTCGTGGTGTGGAGCCACGACCCATTCAGCGTTTACGCGCTCACCGACTACGTATTGATCGACGGCGTCGTGCAATACGATCGAGCGCATCCACCTGCCAAACCAAGATCCGACTTTCTGCTGGGCCAGCCGGCTGCCTCGGGGGTGACGCCATGAAGCGCGCGTTACTTGCCGGTCTCTGCGCAGGCGCTGTGATCGCGGCTCAGCTGGCCGCTGCTGGCAGCATCGTCATTCGTAATGCCACAGTGCACACGCTTGCGAAGAGCGGCACGCTCAAGAATGCTGACCTCGTGATCACGGACGGCAAGATCACGGCGATCGGGCAATCGCTCAAAGCACCTGCGGACGCCCAGGTCATCGATGCCGCTGGCCGGCCAGTGACGCCGGGACTTTTCGGTGGCTTGAGTCATCTCGGTCTGGAAGAGATCGGCCTCGAACCGGCGGCGGAAGACTTTGCGCTCAAGCTCGGTGTGATGCGGCCGGAGTTCGATGTCACGCTCGCCTTCAATCCCGATTCGACCGAGATCGAAGTCGGGCGGCTCGGCGGCGTTGCGTTTACCGTCATTGTGCCGACCGCGGAATCGGGCGCGGCCAACGCGCCGGGTGGCACGATCATCGCGGGTCAAGGGGCGGTCGTGACGTTCGACGGCGCGGTCAGCGACTCGCGTGCGCTCTTCATCGATGTCGGCGGCGATGTCAACGCCCTCTCGGGCGGCAGCCGTGCGGCCCAGTTCATGTTGCTGCGTCAGGCGTTTGCAGAGGCTCATGCGCCGAACATGCTGCTCGGCATGGATCAGCGGCTGCTGACTCCGGCCGGCCGCCAGACGCTTCTGGGCTACGCCGCGCGCTCGGGGCTCGTCGTCGTCGAAGTGGATCGCGCATCGGATATTCGCCAGGTGCTCGCGTTTGCGGCCCGCGAAAAGCTGCGCATCGCCATCAGCGGGGGCGTCGAGGCCTGGCGTGTCGCGCCGGAACTTGCCGCGGCCAAAGTACCGGTGCTCCTCGATCCGCTCGGCGATCTGCCGGAGAACTTTGACGAAGTCGGCGCCACGCTCGAGAACGCGGCGCGGCTGCATCGCGCGGGCGTTGCGGTTGCCTTCACGTTCGTCGATCCCGACGGCCACATGCTGCGTAAGCTCCGGCAGGGCGCGGGCGTTGCCGTGGCGCATGGCTTGCCATGGGATGCGGGACTCGCCGCTATTACCCGTGTGCCAGCGGAAATCTTCGGTGTAGCGAATCGCCTGGGCACGATCGAGACCGGCCGAGTCGCCAATATCGTGCTCTGGAGCGGCGATCCTCTCGATGTCACGAGTGCGGCGGACGAGGTGATCGTTGGCGGCAAACTTGAGCCACACCGTTCCCGACAGACGGAACTGAGAGATCGGTACCTCGAGCGCTTGCGGCGTAACGCAGCGCGCTAGTGAGTTCACGCATCGGGTTGGACTTAAGTCCGGTGTGACCCTCTTGCGGGCCGCTCCGGAGGGCTTCTTGGCCTCCAGGCGCTTGAAACGTTTATACTTAGTCCAACCCCATCCCAAAGCCGCGCAGGTTGAGGCGAATTCCCGGTGTATCACTCCGGTGTGTCACCGATAGTCCGCCTCGGAACATTCTGCGCGGTATGCATGGGACACAATTGTGGAACCGACGAACACCGAGAACCCCGATTATTTTCACCGCGTCGTAGATTGCCAGTGGGCCTGTCCGGCTCACACCGATGTG
>JBGPLJ010000338.1:0-3954 GCA_041486385.1 Steroidobacteraceae bacterium | reverse complement strand
CAAAATCTTTGGACATCAGCGAGTAAGCAGGGGAGATCGAAGCGCTCGGCACGCCGACGTGCATGGCCCCAAGCATGGCAAGCGCATGCTCGATGGAATTCTCCGAGAGAATGGTGAGAGGTCGAGATGCGGACGCGCCGCGCTCGAGCAGCCAGGCGCCGATCTGCCGGACCCGCCGCAGAGCGTCGCCATAAGAAACTACGTGCCAGCTTCCAGTGGCGTCGCGCTCAGCGAGAAAAGGACCCTGCGGCGTATCCTTGGCCCACTGCTCGAGCCAATCGCCGACGCAGCGTGCACAGGGCTCGAGCGCTATTCGCGAGCGGAGAACTGAGCTGCCGTCGCTACGTGCGTGCAGGTCGACGTTCGGGGGCGCGAACAGCGTCATGCGCAGATGCTGCCAAAGACGATCATGGCGTCAAGTCTCCACGATCGCTGGAAGCTGCACAATCGACGGGCCGCGCGCGCACGTATTCAGCGAGTGCCGCAAGTGTGCGTGCCGGCTGATCCCGATGCGGGCTGTGGGCGCAGTCGTCAAGCTCGATCACCTGCACGTCGTGCGCGCCGCGCGCGATTCTGTGGACCTGCTCCATTGTGCCGAACTCGTCGTCGACGCCCTGAATTGCGAGCACTGGAACTTCAATCGACGGCAAATAGGCCTCGATGTTCCAGCTCCGGAAGGCAGGGTCGAGCCAGATATCGTTCCAGCCGCGAAAGAGGCCGTCGACGTCTGCGTGATAGCGTGCAAGCTTCGTGCGCAGGTCGGTCGTTTCGTACGCGCGTTTCTTCGCCGCGATGCTCGCCACTGCAAGATCCTCGACGAAGACATGCGGCGCCAGCACGATGAGACCCGACACGGCATTGGGTTTCGCGCCTGCGTAGATCAAGGCGATCGACGCGCCGTCGCTGTGGCCGAGCAGGATCGGATTCTCGATGCCGAGTGCGTCGAGAAAGCCGGGCAGGGCGACTAACGCTTCCTCGTGCATGTAGCGCACATCGCGCGGGCCCGTCAGCGCATCGGACTGGCCATGGCCATAGCGTGAATAGACGAACACCGCACGGCCCGTGACGCGTGCGACCTCTTCGGGAAATTGCTTCCACAGCGCAACGGAACCGAGACCTTCGTGCAACATGACGATCGGCGGGCGCGTGCCGTCGATGCGCCGGTACTCAATGCGATGACCGCCCGCCTGGGTGAGGAGCATTGCGTGCTTAACCCTGCAATTCGCGCAGCCGGAAGCGCTGGATCTTGCCGGTCGCCGTCTTCGGCAGCTCGGCGACGAACTGGATCCAGCGCGGATACTTGAAAGGCGCAAGATGCGTTTTGACGTGTGCCTTGAGCTGCTCGGCCAGCTGTTCCGTTCCGGCCTGACCGCGCTTCAGCACGACGTATGCGATCGGCTTGGCGAGACCGTCGGCATCGATCTTGCCGACGACGGCCGCTTCCAGCACCGCGTCATGGGAGACGAGGGCGGATTCGACCTCCACGGGCGAGACATACATGCCGCTCACCTTCAGCATGTCATCGCTGCGGCCCGCATAGACGTAGCGGCCTTCCGCAGTGCGCGAGAATTTGTCGCCGGTACGCAGCCATAGCCCCTGAAACGTTGCGCGGCTCTTGTCGCGATTGTTCCAGTACTTCATCGCGCATGTGGGTCCGGACGCCTGCAGCTCGCCAATTTCGCCCGGCGCGAGCTCGATGCCCTCGTCGTTCACCACGCGAACGCGATACCCTGGAACCGGAAAGCCCGTCGTGCCGTACTCCACTGCGCCCGGCCGGTTCGAAAGATAGATATGCAGCATCTCCGTCGAACCAAGGCCGTCCAGAATGTCCACGTCAAAGTGCTTGCGCCAGCGCCGGCCGATTTCGCCCGGCAGCGGTTCACCCGCCGAAACGCAGGCCCGCAGTGGCGTCGATCCGCGCGCCGGCAGATTCGCGCTGGCGAGCATCGCCGCATAGATCGTCGGCACGGCGCAGAGGATGCTTGGCCGATACTTCTTGAGGCGCGCGAAAACGGCATCAGGCGTGGCGCGCTCCGCCATCAGGAGCGTGGTCGCGCCGACGGAGAGCGGGAAGCTGAGCGCATTGCCGAGGCCATAAGCGAAGAAGAGCTTGGGAACGGAATACACCAGATCATCTGCGCGAATGCCGAGAATCGGTTTGCCATAGAGTTCAGCCGTCTGCATGAGACTTGAGTGCACGTGCACTGTGCCCTTGGGTGCGCCGGTCGAGCCCGAGGAATAAAGCCAGAAACACATGTCGTCCGCGGTGGTGGCCGCGGCATCAAACTCCGTCGATGCTCGCTCGAGCATGCCGGCGAACGCGGCGTGTCCACCGACCGGTTCGCCGGAGACGATCACGTGCCGGACGAACTTCGATTCCTTGAGTGCCGGTGCAAGCTTCGGGAGGAGGCTCGATGAAACGATCAGTGCCTGCGCGCGGCTGTCGCGCAGCATGTATTCATAGTCGGACGGAGTGAGGAGCGTGTTGACCGCGACCGGCACGATGCCAGCCTTGATCGAGCCGAGAAACGCCGTGGGCCAGTCGATCGAATCGAGCAGGCAGAGGAGCACGCGCTGCTCCATCTGCAGGCCGAGCGAGGTGAGAGCATTGGCACATTGGTTCACGCGCTCGGCGAGTTCCGCGTACGTACAGGTCGACGTGTCGTCGATGTAGGCGAGCTTCGAGCCGCGGCCGGCGCGCAAGTTGCGCTCGAGAAAATCGTGCGCGGCGTTGTAATCGCGCGGGATGTCGATGACAGGTGGGCTGACGGAATGATCCGCTGAACTCAGCGACGACACGGAATCGACTCCCTCAATGAACTATAATGCATAAGAGCATCAAAATAGGACCGCGTAGAATCGCAGCAGCTGCAAAAGAACGCTGAAATCCCATACACGGCAGACAAGCCATATGCAATATAGTACTTGCAGCGGGCAGGTGTCATGCGATATATAGCCGGGCATGCCCGCCCAACGCAAGAACACCGCAATCGCACTCAAGGCCGTGGCAGGCGGCAGGGAACCGCCGGCTGCGGTCGAGTCCGACGAAAAATTCCTGGCGGCCGTCGGCCGCGCTGTGCGTGCGCGACGCCAGCAGCGCGGCATGGCGCGCCGCGACCTCTCCCGCTCAGCCGACGTCTCGGAACGCTATCTCGCGCAACTCGAAACGGGCGAGGGCAACGCCTCAATCGTTCTACTACGCCGGGTTGCTGGTGCCCTGGGAGTTCACATCAATGATCTCCTTGAGTCCGCTGACCTTGCTCCCGAGCGGCAGGCAATCGGCCGCCTGATAGACAGTCTTCCGCAGCAAAGACTCGGGCAGGCGCTGCGAAGCCTCACCGCGGAATTCGGCCGCGACGGATCCGTGCGCTTGCAGCGCATTGCGCTCGTCGGCTTGCGCGGTGCCGGCAAGAGCACGCTCGGACAGGCTCTCGCACGTCAGTTGCAGCGGCCATTCGTCGAGCTCGATCGGGAGATCGAGGGCGAAGCGGGCATTTCGTTGAGTGAGCTATTCCTGCTGAGCGGGCAGGAGGGCTATCGACGCATCGAACGGCGCTGTCTCGAGCGCGTCATCGAGAGACAGCAGGACATGGTGCTCACGGTCGGCGGCGGCATGGTCTCGGAGCCCGAGACCTACAATTTGCTGCTGGCGAATTGCTTTACGATCTGGGTCAGGGCCAGGCCGGAGGAACACATGGCGCGCGTCATCGCACAGGGCGATATGCGCCCGATGGCAGGGCACTCGGAAGCGATGGGGGATCTCAAGAATATCCTCGCGGCGCGCGAGTCCCTCTACGGTCAGGCCGACACCGAACTCAGTACGTCGGGCCAGACGGTGCAGCAGAGTTTGTCGGCGCTCAAGCGTCTGGTAAAAGCCGTTGCCGCGGATGCGGTCGATTGAGGTGAAATTATGGCGCAGCCCGCCGTTTCGATGAAGGATCCGTCGCGATCGTT
>JBGPLJ010000337.1:0-3967 GCA_041486385.1 Steroidobacteraceae bacterium | reverse complement strand
TTTCCCCCCAAAGCCTTTGGTATAGGGGCGTTTCTACGCTCGTTTCGACGCCCGCGTCCTGTGGGCAGCGCCGTGCCGTAAACCACTCCGCGGCCGTCGTCGGAAATGACGTGCCCGATCTCATGGCGCACTCCGCAGCCGATCACACAGCACTTGCATCGCTTCTGCTACACGTCGTTCGACCGTGCGAACGCTCATGCCCATTTCGCGCGCGATCTCGGCGTAACCGAGGTTCTGCACGCGTGCTTTGAGGAACACGGCGCGCGTGATGGACGGCAAGTCGAGAATCGCCGAACGCAGGAGGGTCAGGACCTGATCGGCAGCCACGGTTTGATCGGGGGAGGTCCCTGCCGTCGGCATGGCCGCTTCCGGCAGTGCGTCCAGGTTGTCGTGGTTGCGAAAACGCTGCCGTCGATGGTGGTCGCGCGCCAGGTTGGTCGCGGTCTGAAACAGGTACGCCCGCGCCGCGGCTTCGAAGCGCGACGTCTGTATGTGCCGCATGACGCGCAGATACGTCTCCTGCACCAGCTCCGCGGCATCCTCGCGCGAATACACGAGGCGTTCGACGTGACGCAGTAGCGCCGCGCGGTGTTTGTTGAAGAGCAGGACCAGGAACGCGCGTTGGCTGTCGGCGGCGGGGTCCGCCGTCGCTCCGTCTGGTTCGGGCCCGGGCTTAGGCCCAGGCTTAGGCGACAAGCGCCGTACCGTCTCTGTGTCGGTTCGATCCATAGCCCTATTTACTACGCTCGACGGGGTCGCCGCCGCCAAATGGCGGCCGGCAGCAAGGCAAGCACCTTTGTGCCGACAATTAATGATAATAAACGCCATGCGCGGGACTGTCGCGAAACTCCTTTGCCTCATGGGCTTAGCGCTCAGTGGGCCCGTTCTGTCCGCGGCGGCCGTAGCGGATGCACTCGATGTGCCGCAGGCGATCAGGCTGCCGGCCCAGCCCCTGGGGGACGCCCTTCGGGAACTCGCGAAACTGACCCAGCTGCAGGTGCTCTTCGCTCCGGGCCTCGCCGCGGGCAAGGTCGCGCCGCCGGTGACCGGTGTGCTCTCGCCCCGCGATGCGCTGGCTCGATTGCTCGAAGGGACAGACCTGACGATCGAGGAGCAGGGGCCTGGTGTCATCGTCCTGCGGGAGAACACCCCGCGAACCGCGGTGGCCCGGGAACCTTCGCCGCCTTCAGAACCGAAGCCTGTGCTCCGCGACAGGACCGCGGAACTGGAAGTCATCGTCGTGACGGCGCAGCGTCGCGAGGAGCGATTGCAGGAAGTTCCGATCAGCATCAGTGCGTACAGTCAGCGTGCGATGGACGCGCGCAGCATGCGCACCATCGAAGACGTCGCGCGTCTCACGCCGGGTGTCTCGCTCGTTCACGGCACCAACTACAATTCGGAGTCGTCGAACATCGCCATTCGGGGCATCGACTCGAACGCTGGCGCCGCTACAACCGGCATCTACGTCGACGACACGCCCATTCACAGCCGGCACCTGTTTTTCGGCACCTTCAATGCCTATCCGATGCTCTTCGATCTCGACAGGGTCGAGGTGCTGCACGGTCCGCAGGGCACGCTATTCGGCGCAAGCACGGAGGGCGGAGCGGTGCGCTTCATCACGCCCGAGCCTTCCCTCGAGAAATCTTCCCGCTACGCGCGCGCGGAAACGGCTGTAACCGCGCACGGCGCTCCGACTCTCGAGCTCGGCCTCGCTGGCGGCGTGCCGCTGATCGCCGGAAAAATCGGCCTGCGTGCGAGCGCCTCGTACCGGTACGAAGGCGGCTACATCGACCGAATCGACTGGCACACCGGCCGCACTGCGGATGCGGATTCGAACTGGAGTCGCTCGAAGACTGCGCGCATTGCTTTGAAGTGGGCGGTCACCGACCGCATCACGCTTTCGCCGTCGATCAATTATCAGATGCGCGACGTCAATGACACCGCCGCGTGGTGGGCGCCCGTGCCCGGCGAGCCGGACCCAACGAACGGCCAGTTCGCTCGACCGCTTCGCAACGGCAATGCGGTCGCGAATCCGAGTACCGATGAGTTTGTGCTGCCGGCGCTTAGGATCGATGGGAATTTCGGCGGCACGCGGCTCGTATCGAACACTTCGTATTTCAAGCGCAATCAGTCGGCGATATCCGATTACACGGAATACGATCGGGCAGTGTTTCTCGGAACTCCTTACCCCACGGCCGGCGAGGAGGCCCGCGGCTTCTGGGCGGACGATCAGGAGAATTGGACGCAGGAGGTGCGTCTCGAATCGACCGACGCAGCGGCGCGTGTGAAATGGACGGCCGGTGTCTTCTACCAGCGCGCCAAAGAGAACACAATTCTCAATGTTTTCGATCCGGCGCTCGTAGCCCAGCTCGGATTTCCGGTGTTCGAGGGCGGTTACATTTACGTGCAGGACCCCTTCATGGGGATCGACACCCAGCTCGCGGTCTTTGGCCAGGCTGACCTGCAGCTGACGCCAAAGCTCAATCTCACTCTTGGGTTGCGCTACTCGAAGGCCGACTTCGAAGGCGTCACCTACTACGCGGGCCCGGTCGTCGGTGATCCCGTGTCGAGCAGTGGCACGCAAAGCGAACATCCGCTGACGCCGAAATTCGGCGTCGCTTATCACCTCAATGCCGACAATCTGCTCTACGCGAGCGCGGCCAAGGGCTATCGCATCGGCGGCGCGAATCCGGCGGTCGGTCAGTTCTGCTACGGTTCGGGCAGCGCGCTCGAGCAGATCGGCCTGGCGAACGTGCCGTCGACCTACAGTTCCGACAGCGTTTGGAGCTACGAAGTCGGAATGAAGAACAGTTTCGCGGAGCAGCGCCTGCTTTTGAACGCGAGCGTCTACCTCATCCATTGGCGCAACATTCAGCAGAACGTTCCGCTCACCGAGTGCGGCTTCCAGTTCACCGCAAATCTTGGCGAGGCCGAGAGCAAGGGCTTGGACTTGCAGATGCAGATGCACGTGTCCGATGCGGTGACCCTGGGTGCGACGCTGAGCTACACCGATGCACTGTTCACCAAGACCGTGCAGCTTCAGCCGACGGTAAAGTCCATTGTGCAGAACGGCGATCACCTCGCCGGCTCACCTTGGAAGGTTTCGCTCTTCAGTCAGCTCGCGTTTCCCGTCAGGGGTCGAAACGCGTACCTGCGCGCCGACTATCAGTACAACGCGGGTCAGAGCGATCTCATCCCGAACACGAATCCACTCAACGGCAGCTACACTTTGTGGGCCGGCACGGTGCCAGCGCAGTCGTTCATGTCCCTGCGGGCCGGTGTGCACCTCGGCAAGTGGGATCTTTCCGCCTTTACGCAAAATCTCTTCGACACGCGACCGCGGCTCACCGTCAATCAGGACGTCGGCTCGCCGACCGGCGGCACTCCTCTTCTATACGCCATCTCCTGGCCGCCTCGCAGCGTCGGGCTCACCGCCACCTATCGTTATTGATCGTCGCCGCGTTGGCGGCTGCGTTCCGCTCAAACGTAGTTAGGTAAAGCGAGGCGTCATTTCGCCTCCTAACGTCGGGGAAGGGCTGCAAAATGACCGCGACCAACAAGCGCGTACTCGAGCGCGCCATCGTCTCTGTGATTTGCATTGCGATTGGGCACTCGGTCTTCGCCGACGACCAGGCGGGCGGAGCTTCCGTACTGGAAGAAGTCATCGTGACCGCGCAAAAGCACGAGCAGAGCGCCAATGATGTCGGCATCACGATGACTGTCATCAGCGCCGACCGGCTACGCGATCTCGGCGTCGAGAGCGCCGATCAGCTCGCGCAGTCGACGTCCGGACTCACGGTGAACAACGTGGCTCCCACCGGCATTCCCGTCTATTCGCTGCGCGGCGTGGGGTTCCAGGATTTCAGCACCGGCGGATCGTCGACCGTGGGCCTCTATGTCGATGAGATCAACATTCCCTACGCCGTAATGAGTCGCGGCGTGTTGTTCGACGTCGAGCGCGTCGAGG
>JBGPLJ010000336.1:0-4023 GCA_041486385.1 Steroidobacteraceae bacterium | reverse complement strand
GTTTGCGCGGCGTGCACGTGGGATGGCACAGGCCAGTCGGGCCGGAGAATGAAATCAGCGCGCACTATGACGCTTCCTTGGCGTCGACTCGCAACGCTTTCAAGAGGTCGGCCATGTCGCGCGGCAAGGCGGCGCTCCAGCCGACGCGCTCACCTGTGAGCGGGTGGTCGAGCTCGAGCCGTGCGGCGTGCAATGCCTGCCGCTTGAAATTCTTGAGCGCGACGGCGAGCGCGGGCGTAGCGCCACGGGGAATCCTGAGACGCCCGCCATAGACTGGATCGCCAACGATGGGCGCCTTGATGTGCGCCAGATGTACACGGATCTGGTGTGTGCGGCCGGTCTCGAGCTCGACCTTGAGATGCGTATGCCCGCGAAACCGCGCGATCACCCGGTAGTGCGTCACCGCCGCGCGCCCGTCCGAACGCACCGTCATGCGCTTGCGATCGACCCGGTGCCGCGCAATCGGCGCTTCGATTGTGCCGCCACTCGTGCGCACGCCGACACACACCGCTTCGTAGGCACGATGCACGGTGCGCTCCGCCAGTTGCCTCACCAGCGACGTTTGCGCGGTCAGCGTGCGTGCGATGACCAGGAGCCCGCTCGTGTCCTTGTCGAGCCGATGAACGATGCCCGCGCGCGGAATGCCGGCGAGGCGTGGGTCGCGAGCCAGCAAAGCGTTCTGCAGTGTCCGGTCAGGGTTACCGGCCCCTGGATGCACTACGAGCCCAACGGGCTTGTTGACCACGAAAATCGCTTCATCCTCGTACACGATTTCAAGATCCATCGCCTGCGGTTCGGTGTGCGATTGACGGACAGGGTCCGGCATCGTGATCGCTATCCGCTCACCCGCCAGCACCAGATCGCGTGGCCGGCGCGACCGCCCCGCCACCTGCACGAGCCCTTCATCTATCCATTGGCGGATACGGCTGCGGGAGTACGCGGGTAGCAGGCGCGCGAGCGCCAGATCCAGGCGAATCCCCGTCAGTTCGGCGGAGACTTCGATGATCGTCGGCTCGGCTCGTGATGTCATGGAACTCCTGGGTCGGGGTCTGTCAAAAGGCTCGGCCGGTCAAAGGTAGTCGGGGCTTTGGGCTATAATTCGCGCCCCGTTCGATGTCCCGGCTGGCCGGGCACTATAAACCGAGGATAACAAGAGCAGTGATGACTCGAACCCCGACCCGGTTGCTCGCCATTCTGGCGGTCGCCGTCGCTGCATTCGCCTTAAGTGCCTGTCATCGCGGCCTGCGCAAGGACGATGCGCGCCTCTCGAATCCGGAAGTGATCTACGAGCGCGCCCATAAGGAAATGCTGGACTCCAATTACGAGGGGGCGATCAAGCTTTACGAACTGCTTGAAGCGCGCTATCCGTTCAGCGATTCCGCGCGTCAGGCGCGTCTCGATCTGATGTATACGTACTACCGGAATCACGAAACCGAATCGGCGGTGGACGCCGCCGACCAGTTCATCCGCGAGAATCCCACGCACCCGCGCTGTGACTATGCGTACTACATCAAGGGGCTGGTCTATTTTGAAGAGGCACCGAATATCGTCGAACGCCTCTTTCGCGTCGACCTCACCGAACGGCCGCCGATCGACGGCTTGAAGTCCTTCGCGGCTTTGCAGACGCTGGTGCAGCAGTACCCGCACAGCCCTTATGCGCACGACGCCGAGCGTCGCATGACGTATCTGCGTAATCGCCTGGCCAACTATGAAGTGCAGATTGCCGAGTACTACATGCAGCGCGGGGCGTATGTCGCCGCACTGAATCGCGCTCAATACACGATCGAACATTACGATGGCGCGCCCGCGGTGCGTCAGGCGCTCGAAATCATGATCCACGCCTACCGGCGCATGCAGCTCACGGACCTCGCCGACAAGTCCGAAGCGGTGTACCACGAGAATTATCCCGACAGAAAGGTGCCCGCGGACCGGGACCGAAAGAAATCCTGGTGGAAGATCTTCGGATGAGCGCGCCCTCCAATGGCTGATCAGCTGGCACGCCGGCTCCCGCGCCGACTCGGGCGCACGCTGCTCCTCGGTATCACGCTGCTCGTGTTTGCTGCCTGCGGCTCTGTGGGCAAACTCAGCGAAAATTCCTCCCGAGGAGCCAGTCTCGCCGGCACCTGGAAACTCAATCGCAGTGCCAGCGACGATTTGCGCGCTGTGATGGAAAAGATGCACCGGCGCGCTCCACGACCGCCGCGCGAAGTTCAGCCGGACGACGATCTCGACGCCGCGGACCTGCCGACGGACGGCAGACAGCGTGACAGCGCGAACGAGAATGGCCGCGGCGACGGCGGCGGACGCAACATGCGCCGCGGCGGCGGCATGCCGTTCGAGGAATTGCTCGGCACTCTCGGAGCGGGCCGTAATGTCCTTCGCATCGAGCAACGCTCGACCGAAATCGTGCTCGACAATGGCGTTCGCGTGCGCAAGTTCACGCCTGGCGATCGCAGCGTCGTTTCGGAAGCAAATGGCGTTGCCGACCAGCGTGCAGGATGGAAGGGCCCGGAGTTCGTCATCCAGACAAGCGGCCGCGGCCGCCCGACCATCGTTGAGCGTTACGCACTGAGTCCCGATGGCCGGCAACTGCTGGTCAACGTAAAGTTGTCCGGTAACGGCGGCATGCCGAACATTGAATTGAAGCGCGTCTATGACAGCGCTCCGGCATCGGCGGCAAACCAGGAACCGAGCACCTAGCGCCGCGCTATCAGCGCGACTTGTAGCCACTCGTGATCGGATAGCGCCAGTCGCGGCCAAACGCGCGGCCGCTTACGCGTACACCGGGCGGCGCCTGCCGGCGCTTGTATTCATTGCGCTTCACCATGTCGAGCACGCGTCCCACGACGGCGCGGTCGAAACCGCGCGCGACAATGGCATCGACCGACAAGTCCTCTTCAATGAAGGCCTCGAGAATGGGGTCGAGGATCTCGTACGGCGGCAGCGAATCACTGTCTTTCTGATCGTGGCGCAACTCGGCCGATGGCGGGCGAGTCAAGACCCGCTCCGGAATGACGGCGCCCTGCGCATTTCGATAGCGGGCCAGCCGATAGACGAGCAACTTGCTGCAGTCCTTGATCGGCGCGAAACCGCCGGCCATGTCCCCGTAGAGCGTCGCGTAGCCGACGGACATTTCGCTCTTGTTGCCCGTCGTGAGCAGCATGCGGCCCGTCTTGTTGGAAATCGCCATGAGCAAAAGACCACGGCAGCGCGCCTGGATATTTTCCTCCGTCGTATCGGGCTCGGTTCCGGCAAATTCAGTCTTGAGCGCATCAAGCGCAGCGGCGAATAGTCCTTCGATGGGTATCACACTGTGGCTGACGCCCAGGGCCTGCGCTTGCGCCGCGGCATCCTCACGGCTCATGTCCGAGGTATAGCGCGAAGGCATCATCACCGCGTGCACGCGCTTGGCCCCCAGTGCGTCGACCGCGATTGCAAGCGTCAGCGCCGAATCCACGCCGCCCGAGAGTCCGAGAACGACACCGGGGAAGTGATGCTTGTCGACGTAGTCGCGAACACCGAGCACGAGCGCCCGATAGACACTCGGCTCTTCAGCAAGCCATGGGGCGATTTCACCAGCGGTCGGCTCGACACGGCCGCCCTGCTTTGTCACTTCGATGAGATAGAGACCTGGTTCGAACGCAGGCGCGCGCCGCACGATTGCGCCGCCCGCACTCATCGCGAACGCACCGCCGTCGAAGATCAATTCATCCTGTCCGCCGAGAACATTGACGTAGGCCATCGGCAAGCCGGCATCGAGCACACGATCGCGCGCCACTTTTTCGCGACGCGCCTGATAGTTGAGTTCATAGGGCGAGCCATTGACGACGATGAGAAACTCGGCGCCGGCGTCCCTGGCACGCCGCACCGGCTCCTTCTCCCAGATGTCTTCGCAGATCAGCAGACCGCAACGAATGCCCTGGAACTCAAAGACGGTTGCCTGCTGAGAGGCACTGAAGTAGCGCTTCTCGTCGAATACCTTGTAGTTCGGCAGACATTCCTTGCGGTGGTTGGCACGCACCC
>JBGPLJ010000335.1:0-4025 GCA_041486385.1 Steroidobacteraceae bacterium | reverse complement strand
GCGCAAAGCGACGACCGTGGGCTTGTCATTCTCCCAGTCGACCATCGGCTCAGCGCCGTTGGCGAGGCGTCGCGCGCGCTTCGACGCGAGCAACACGAGCTGGAACAGGTTGTCGACGTTCTGCAGGCAGTCTTCTACGGTGATGCGGGCCATGGCGCGTTCAAATCCAGGGACAGGGGATGGACCGGCAGTGTACCGAAGATCGACTCGAATTTGCCAGCTAATCCAAAAGCTTGCGCACAAATTCGGCCAGCCCTGGCCGATTGCCCTTTAGCGCCTCGCCGCGGCCCTCAATGATCGCTCTTAGTTGGGCAAGTGCCTGATCGAACACGTCGTTCTCAACCACGTAATTGAACTCGTGCCAGTGAGAGAGCTCGGTTACGGAGTCCCTCAGGCGCCGCGCGATGACCTGCGGGCTGTCGGTAGCACGGGCGTGCAGGCGCTGCTCGAGCGATTCGCGCGACGGAGGGAGAATGAATATGGAAATAGCCTCGGGCAATGCCTTGCGTACCTGCGCTGCTCCCTGCCAGTCGATTTCAAGCAGCAGGTCCTGGCCGCGGTTCAACGCCGATTCGACCTGGGCCCGGCCTGTGCCGTAACTGTTGTCGAAGACGCTCGCGTGTTCGAGAAATTCGCCACGCTCGACCATGTCGGCGAACACGCTTTTTGAGACGAAATGGTAGTCGCGGCCGTTCTGCTCGTTGGGTCTAAGGTCGCGCGTAGTGAACGAAGTGGAGACTGCGAGCGACGGCACTTCTTTCATGAGTGCCCCGACGAGGGAAGTCTTGCCGGTACCTGACGGCGCCGAGATGACGAACAGCCGTCCGCGGCGGCCCGCTCGGGCGTCCGCCGGTTTGCCACTCGTGCCGCTCATTCGATGTTCTGTACCTGTTCGCGCATCTGTTCGATCAGCACCTTCATATCGATGGCGGATCGTGTCGTTTCGAGGTCGTTCGACTTCGACGACAAGGTGTTCGCCTCACGATTGAGTTCCTGCATGAGAAAGTCGAGCCGCCGTCCCGCAGGCTCCGGTGTGCCGATGATCTTCACGGTCTCTTCGATATGTCCGCGCAGGCGCTCCATTTCCTCGTCGACGTCCATTTTCTGCGCGAGCAGCACCAGTTCCTGCTCGATCCGCTCTGGATTTGCCGGTGCCGCCAGCTGCGCGAGTTTTTCATTGAGGCGCACACGCATGCGCGCGCGCACTTCGGGGAGGCGCCTTTCCACGGCGGAGACAATGTCGGCGAGGGCGGTCGAGCGCTGATTTAGGAATTCGCGCAAGCGCGCACCCTCGCTGGCGCGTGTCGCGTTGAATTCGCTGAGCGCTTGCGCGAGGAGCTGGTGAGACGCATGGAGGATGGGTTCCATATCGAGCGCTGAATCACGAATCACGCCGGGCCAGCGCAGCACGTCGAGCGGATTGAACATCATGGAGACCCGGCCTTCAGGGCCTTCAGCGCGCTGCTGGACTCGCGCCACTTCCCGCGCTTGTTCAAGGACCCGGCCGACGAGTTCCTGATTGACCTCGAGCATTGCCGCGCGCGCCAGTGGCCGAAAGTACAGTGTGCCGTCGATCTTGCCGCGCTTGGCCGTGGCGCCAATTGCCTGACGAAACGCGCCCTCCGCGGCGCGGAATTCCTCCGGCAACCGCAGACTGATTTCAAGATAACGGTGATTGACCGCGCGCAGCTCCCAGGCCAGCTGACCCCAGTCGGCGACGAGCTCACGGCGCGCGAAGCCGGTCATGCTGCGTATCATGGTTGTTCGCTGTGCTGGCGGCGTCGCGGAGTGCTATAAAGCCGCCCAGAGTCTAGCGGAAACAAGCGGTGGAATCTTGCAGATCGAGTATGCCGACGTCAGTCTGCTCGGCCATCGCGACGACAATCAGGATCGAGTGTCGATCGCCGTCGCTGAGAACGCCGCGCTGCTCGCAGTGGTTGACGGCATGGGTGGGCATGCCGACGGCGCCAAGGCGGCGGAAGTCTCCCTGGCATCGATGCTCGAGAGTTTCTGGCAGACGAGTCATCCGGTTTTCGATCCTCTTGGTTTTCTGCATCTTGCGCTCAGCAAAGCGCACGATGACGTCGTCCGTCTCGGCGCCGACCTCACGATAGAAACGCGCCCGCGCGCCACGTGCGCGCTCTGCCTGGTGCAGGACGGCGCGGCATTCTGGGCACATGTCGGCGACAGCCGCGTCTATCAATTGCGCGGCGGCGCTGTGCGCGAGCGCACGCGCGACCACAGTCATGTGGAAGTTCTGCTCGCAGAAGGCCTCATCACGGAGGCCGAGGTACAGGGCCATCCGATGCGCAATTTCGTCGAATGCTGCATCGGCGGCGACGGCGCAATTCCGGAAATGACTGTCAGCACCCGCAAAGTCCTGGCGCCGGGCGACATAATGTTGCTTTGTACCGACGGGCTTTGGGCGAATCTCACAGATGCGGAGATTGCGGCATTCCATCAGCCGGGCGACAAGCCGCTGCGCGAGTCCCTCGAGACGCTTGGCAAACGTGCGGTCCTGGCATCCGCGCCGTACAGCGACAACACCACCGCGGCAGTACTGCGCTGGATGGGTTGATGCGCAGCGCGCGTGGCGGAACCGCTATGATCCCGGCATACCATTCAAAAGTCTGAGGCAATCCCATGCGTCCGAGCGGTCGTGCGCCGGATCAGTTGCGTCCGGTCAAGTTCACGCGTCACTTCACGCGCCATGCGGAAGGCGCGTGTCTGATCGAATTTGGCGACACCCGCGTGCTTTGCACGGCGACCATCGAGGACGGTGTGCCAAGTTTTCAACGCGGTTCCGGGCGCGGCTGGATCACTGCGGAGTACGGGATGTTGCCGCGCTCGACCCACACACGCACAGCGCGCGAGGCCGCGCGCGGCAAGCAAACGGGCCGCACACAGGAAATCCAGCGCCTCATCGGACGATCGCTGCGCGCAGCCGTGGATCTGAACGCGCTCGGCGAGCGTACTGTCACCATCGACTGCGATGTGTTGCAGGCCGATGGCGGCACACGCACAGCCTCGATCACGGGCGCTTACGTGGCGCTGTGCGACGCGTTCGACAAACTGGTCGCAAAACGAGCGCTCGCTGCAAGTCCGGTGCATGGCCAGGTGGCCGCGGTTTCCGTCGGGATCTGTTCGGGCGTCGCCGTGCTCGACCTCGACTATCTCGAGGATTCGCAGGCCGAGACGGACATGAACGTCGTAATGAACAACGGCGGCGGATTCATTGAAGTGCAGGGCACAGCCGAGGGCCACGCATTTCGCCGTCATGAGCTCGACGAGTTGCTGAATCTGGCGGCGCGCGGGGCAGCGCAACTGCACGCGTATCAATTGCAAGCGCTGACGCGCGACTGACTGAAGTGCAGCGCGTCGTGCTCGCATCAGGCAATGCGCATAAATTGCGCGAGATCGGGGAGATGCTCGCACCGGGCGGTATTGAGCTCGTTCCGCAGACAGCGCTCGGTATTGCAGCGGCAGATGAGACAGGACGGAGTTTTGTCGACAATGCGCTGCTGAAGGCCCGCCATGCAGCGGCGCATGCGCGCTTGCCCGCGATTGCGGATGACTCGGGAATCGAAGTTGACGCACTGGATGGCCGGCCCGGCGTCCATTCCGCACGCTACGCCGGTGCGTGGGCATCGGACGAGCAAAATCTGGAAAAACTCGAACGTGAACTCGCGCTCGTGCCGAATGATCGGCGCGGCGCGCGCTACGTCTGTGCCATGGTGTATGTGCGAAACGCAACCGACCCGTCGCCGATCGTGTGCGAGGGCCACTGGGCCGGTCGTATTGCGCATGAGCGGCGCGGTAACAACGGTTTCGGCTATGACCCTCTGTTCTTCGTTCCCGAGCTGGGTTTGACGGCAGCGGAGCTCGACCCCGGAGTGAAGAACGCCATGAGTCATCGCGGGCAGGCCCTGCGGGCTTTACTTGCCGCGTTGCTTGGCGTGCCAACTGGCATCGGGGCGGTGTCATGACATTGCTGCAGACGCCGCCTCTAGCCTTGTATGTGCACT
>JBGPLJ010000334.1:0-4028 GCA_041486385.1 Steroidobacteraceae bacterium | reverse complement strand
TATCGCTATGACACCGATGTGCATCTCGCGCGTTCCACGCTTCACCGTCTGCATCGATTTCTGTGACGCCTGCGCTTCGAGCGTGATCTTGTTGCGCGTGAAGTCGATGATTTTCTGCGGTGATCCAGGCGCCGCACCCGCTGGCAGAACTTGCAGACGGACAGCCGTGCTCGCCGGTCCGCGGATCAGCTGCACAACATCGTCGAGACGCGAGCCGATCACATCTTCCAGCGTGCCGCCCGCGCCCTGGCCGACGGCGGTAATGCGGTCATTTGGCAAGAGCGTACCGCTGGTTGCCGCAGGCCCGCCCGGAAGAACGCTGATGACGGTGACGTAGTCGTCGATGAGCTGGAGCGAAGCGCCGATGCCCTCATAGCTCAAGCTCATCTGTATGTTGTATTCCTCGGAGGTGCGGGGCGAAAAGTAGTTGGAGTGAGGATCGTAGGCGCGTGCGTAAGCGTTGACGTAGGATTCGAAGACGTCGTCGCTGCTCACCTGATCGAGGCGCTTGATGACGCGTTCGTACCGTTTCTTCAGCGTGTCATGGATTTCCGGCCATTTCTTGCCGGTCAGCGCTATCGACAAAGCGTCGTTCTTCACGCGTTTGCGCCAGAGCTCATCGAGCTCCTGTGTCGTGCGTGCCCACGGTGTCTTCTCGCGATCGAACTGGAAGGATTCGTCGATCGTGAAATCCGGTTCATGTTCGAGCTGCGCCAGTGCGAATTGCAGGCGCTCACGGCTGCGGAGCTGCAGCCGCGCGAACATCGCAAATGCAGGGTCGACCGCGCCCGACTCGAGCATATCGTCGAACTGGTGGCGGTATTTTTCAAAGTCCGCGACGTCTTTCGAAGTAAGGTAGCTGCGGCCCGGGTCAAGCGCTTCCAGGTAGAAGTCGAATACCTGTGAGGAAATCCGGTCGTCGAGCAAGGTTTGGCGATAGTGACGCGACTGCAGCAGGTCCGCGAACTGACGGGCTACCTGGCGCTGACGCTCGGTCGGAGCGAGGCCAGAGGCAGGTGCCGGGCTCGCTGGTCCGAAGGTCGAACCTCCGAGCCACAAAGTCAGCGCAACGACGGCGAATGCAGCAAGGACGGGCAGGCGAGTGCGATTTGTCATGTGCCGTAGGACCCTGGGAGTGCCGCTAAGATTCCCGACATGGGATACGATTCAAGGCTAGAGAGGGGCGCGACAGTCTGCAAGTCCGGCCTCTGTTGTCCTTGACTCGTATCACCGATTGCCGGCCGATTACCGGCCGATTACCGACCGATTACCGAATATCGATCAGGATCTCGATTATGCGGCCACTGGCGTTCTTTCTCGGAGTAGTGGCAGGGTCGGCCGTGGCCATTGCTGTTTGCCTTGCCATGGTGCTGATCGTCTTCCTGCTGCTGCGTGCCGATCACCCCGCATTTGGGGAAGAGCTGCCGGTTCTGGTGCGATTTACCGGGCTCTTTGCGGTTCTTGCCGGCATCGGTCTTGTTAGCATGGTTGCGCAAATTCGCGGCAAGCCCTGGCGCTGGTGGGCCATGTCCGCGCTGGCAGGCTGGGTGGTAGTCGTCATCGTCGCCGCGCGTGTATGGCTTTCCGGGTCGTGACTAAGCGAAAGGCTGCCCGCCGAGCCTTTTGGTTGCAGCGCAGAGCCTGCTTTGGCTTCTTCAGGGCGCGACGCTTCGCAGTTGAATCGCAAGATCTTCGGCAGGATCGTTGATCGAAGCGCGGTGCACAGCCGCGGCCGCCGAATGCCACAGCGCGCGGCTATTGAAGGCGTCTCGCCGCTGGCAGAAGTGAAGCCCCGCAAGACCCTTCTGATCGACGCCGAGGTAGATCTGAGTGCGTCGCGACTGCCACAGAGTCATTACGGGAAAGGTACGCATGTCTTTCACGCGCTCAGCGAACGTATCGTAGTTGTTGAACTCCATGTCGGGCAGGTTGTGAGCAGATTGGAGTTGAGCCAGCGGCACCGCAGGGTTCGAGTGCGAGGATTGAGGCAGCGATGCAGGCGCGCTTCGGGAGAAGGGCTTGCGCAGAGAAGCGACGACATCCGGACTGTACAAGGGACGCTCACACGTGTGACTGTCCCGCGGGCAACTAGGTGTCTTGGCGGTCGCGAGAGGGTTGGCGGCCGTTCGGCCGCGAGCTGTTCCGTGATCCGCTGCGGCGCCAAGCGCCGCCAACAGGAACGAACCCGCTGCAAGTGTCAGTCCTTTGCGCAGGGGCCTGTGCCGGCGACCGGTGGGGAGATGCAAGTGCATGTTCAGCCCGCACCATGCAGCGCGGTACTGAAGGTCACTGTGACGCGCATCGCACCCACCGGCGCTTGGCGGGCGCGCAGGTCCAAGTGCGAAGTGCTTCTGGAATTATGTCAGCTGCGACTGCCTTTGCGGTCTCAGCGACGACCGACGCGCAGCCAGGGCTGGTGACGTTTGGGTGGTTCCGCGGAATTGTAGGGATCGACTCCACGCGCGCGACGTGCGAGATCCGGCCGATGCTCGATCAGCTGCCAGTGCGAATAGCTGAAATCGAGTACGACGACCTCGGTTTCATCCACCTGCGCCTCGGAAAAAATGAAATCGGGCCGTAACCGGCCACTGACGTCGCTCATGCCTTGCTTCCCCTGGACGAGCCGTTGTGCCCGGCTCTTAAATCAATTTCGTCAATTCTCGCAGCTGAGCTGCAAGCGCGAGCGGAACCACGTCACGAAAGCAGGCGTCGCCAATTTACAAAAACTGGACCATTGGGCTGCGCGCGTTCTGCTCGAAGCCGATAGAGCGGTTGCGGCCCTGCAGCTTTGCCGTATAGAGCGCCTGATCCGCCGCCTGTAGGAACGCTTGGGCGCTGGGGAAGGCGTGTTCGGCGCTGTGAGTGGCGTAGCCGATCGACACGGTAACACCTATCGACGTATTGCCGATGTCGTGGCGTGTATGTTGAAAGGCCGTCACGATGCGTTCGCAGATCGAACGCGCGGTATCGCCGTCGGTCGCCGGCAGCAAGAGCAGAAATTCTTCGCCGCCGTAGCGCACGACGACGTCGCTCTCACGCGAATTGCCGCGCAGGATGCGTGCCGCGCCCTGCAAGACTTGATCTCCAGCCTGGTCGCCGTAGCTCTCGTTGATGCGTTTGAAATCGTCGAGGTCGGCAAAGGCGACGCTGAGCGGCCAGGCATGGCGGCTCGCATTCTCAAACTCGCGCGCCAGATACGGCTCGAGGAAGGTGCGGTTGTAAATGCCGGTGAGCGGATCGCGGCGCGTTTGCTCCTCGAGTTCGAGTGCGCGGGTCGATGGATGCTCGCCCCCGGCGCGCAGGTTGCTTGCCTCGCGCAAGGTTTGGAGATTGCGGACCATGAGAATCTCGCGGGCCTGCTCGATGATGACGTCTGGATCGGTTGCGCCCAGGATTTCGGTATCGAACAGTTTTTCCGTCTCGGGCACCAGTGCGCTGACAGTCGCGAGCACTTTGCCGAATTCTTCCTTGTCGAGCTCGAAACTGCGCTCGACTGCTTGCGCAGTTTCCAGAAATGGACGGCGCTCGGCGTCGAGCAGAAAAATGTCCGCGATCGATCCCGACAAGGCGACGCAGCGATTGAAAACCTCCGTTGGCTCGATCACTCGCTGATTCGCCGGGCGATGGCTCTGGCCGATCGCGTTGCAGAGTCGCGGCGCCAGGTTCCAGTTCCGCAGGAGCCACGCACCCACTTCCGCGTGATCCGTGCCGAGCGCTTTGCGCTCATGCGACTGCAGTTCACGGTGATCCTTCTGCAGCTCACCGATGTCGCGATAGGTTTCGGGGCGGCTGCGATCGAGTGCCAGCATGCCGATGTCCTGCAGGAGACCCGCCAGAAAGCGCTCTTCCGCGTGCGGTTGGCCCAGAGCGTCGCCGAGCGCTCGACTGGCGGTTGCGGCCAGCAGGCCGCGGCGCCAATAGTATGGATAGTTCACGCCATTTGGCTTCTCGCCGCGCAAAGATTTGACCAGAGAAAAACTGAGAGCCAGCGTTAATGTCGCATTGAGCCCCATGATCACCAACGCCTG
>JBGPLJ010000333.1:0-4037 GCA_041486385.1 Steroidobacteraceae bacterium | reverse complement strand
CCACACTTTGTCGTAGTCCGGCTGGCGGTGACTTGCCTCCATCGCCTGGGCGGTGGGAATGATCGGCCACCTCGTCTCGAACATGCAGGCGAGCGTGCCGGTGATTTTTTGCGGCTCGAGCGACTCGCTGCTTGCGCGTTCAAAGGTCGCGAGGTCCGGGCCATGCGCGCTCATCGAGTTGTGCAGGCTCGCGCCGCCCGGGAGAAACCCTTCAGCCTTCGCGTCGTAGCGTCCATGCACGAGCCCCATGAACTCGCTCATGATGTTGCGATGGAACCAGGGCGGGCGGAAAGTGTTTTCGGCCACGATCCAGCGCGGTGGAAAGATCACGAAGTCGACGTTGGCGAGACCCGCGATCTCTGACGGCGAGGTGAGCACCGTGAAGATCGATGGATCGGGATGATCAAAGCTCACGGTGTTGATCACCATGAACTTCGCGAGATCGTACTTGTACGGCGCGTAGTTGCCATGCCAGGCGACGACATCGAGAGGTGAATGCGGGTAACGCGCAGCCCACAGGTGGCCACCGAATTTCTGGATCACCTCGACGGACGCACTCGGGTCCTCGAAGCTCGCGACCGGCGTCAGGAAATCCCGCGGCTGCGCCAGCGCGTTTGCACCGAGGGGGCCAAGCTCTGGCAACGCGAAAGGAGCGCCGTAGTTTTCACAGATGTAGCCGCGCGCCTCCCTTTCCTTCAGCTCGACGCGAAAGCGCATGCCGCGGCCGATCACCGCGATCTCGCCCGGTGCGACATCCAGGCGGCCAAACTCCGTGACGATATGCATCTCGCCGGCTTGCGGAACAATGAGCAGTTCCCCGTCCGCATCGAAGAACACTCGATCGGCCATTGACCGGTTGGCCGCATAGAGATGTACCGCGGAGCCCGCCTGCATGCGAAGGTTGCCGTTGCCGCCCATCGTATAGAGGCCATCGACAAAATCCGTCGGCCCCTTGGGGCTGGGCAAGGGATCCCAGCGCAGACGATTCGGCGTGAGCTCCACTTCGCGGAAGGGCGCGCTGCGTAGTCCCGCGTGTTCGATGCGTTGGAACGCACTGTGCATCGCGGACGGCCGGATGCGATACAGCCAGCTGCGGCGATTCGCCCGCCGCGGCATGGTGAACGCCGTGCCGCTCAGTTGCTCCGCATAGAGCCCGAGAGGCGCGCGTTGGGGCGAGTTGCGGCCGATCGGCAGCGCCCCAGGCACGGCTTCGCTCGCGTGCTCGTTACCGAAGCCCGAGAGATAGGAGAGAGCGGAAGGATTCGTCATCGCGCGATGATCAGCGATTGATTCGTACGACGCAACGCGTGCTGCTACCGGCC
Organism: Steroidobacteraceae bacterium; assembly: GCA_041486385.1. Taxonomy (GTDB): domain Bacteria; phylum Pseudomonadota; class Gammaproteobacteria; order Steroidobacterales; family Steroidobacteraceae; genus JBGPLJ01. The sequence goes on along the minus strand of JBGPLJ010000333.1, from coordinate 2,715 downwards.
GACGGCCGCCCACGCGACGAACGCCTCCTCGTCCGCCTGGTAGATTGCCGCCGGCAGACCCCGCGACCGCAACTGTGACCACGAACGCAGTGTCGACTGGCCAACACAGACAATGCGCTCGAGCAGGGGTCCGGTACCGGTCGCATTACGCGCGGCAACAAAGCTGCGACATGCTGATGGACTGAAGAACACCACACCGACTCGCTTGCCATGCCACAGGCGCAGTTGCTCGCCGAGTCCGTCGGGGCTGCGCGTTTCGTATGCAACGATCCGATGCAGTTCGGCAACGTCCCGCAAGGCCCGCGCGGCTTCTTCCTGCTCCGGTTCAACGAGGCCGGCGGCGCTCGTCAACCACACGATGACTGGCTCGGGTGCTCGCGGACTGCTGTCCTTGTGTTGGGTCAAATGCTGGGCTACCGCTTTTGCGAGCGCCAGTGACCCGCCGGTTGCTGCAATGTCCACGGTCAGATTGGCACGCTCCAGTCCGATCGAGGTTGATGGCGCGAGCGCCGCAATCTTTCCGCGTCCCCGCAACTGCGTCCAGTAAGCAAGCAGGCGCCGCGCACCGAACGGGCTTGTGACCATGAATATCGTCTGGCGGCCCGCCCAACCGGCGAGATCCGGCATCCATTCAATCGGCACCCGCTCGATACAGGGCAATGCCGCCGCTGCAATACCGAGCCTGTCGAGGCGCTCGACGAGGGCCGTCGCCTCCTTTAGGGCACGGGTGATCAGCCAGGGCGTCATAGCAGCGTCAGTCTCGCGGCAAGCCGCGTTTGCGGCTGTGAAGCCTGCCGGCTTTCTCCAAGCCAATCCGGGGGATATGACATTCCCATGACGTAACCTTTGCCGCGCCCGGCATCATTCTCAACGATGAGCCTTACCCCCCGTCAACGTGTTTTGGCGGCGCTCGATGGCAGCGCCGTCGACCGCCCTCCCCTGTGGCTGATGCGTCAGGCTGGCCGGTACCTGCCGGGCTATCGGGCCGTGCGCGCCAAGTACACCTTCTGGGAGGTCTGCAAGACACCGGACCTGTCGACGGAAGTGGCCCTCGAGCCGCTGGCGCTCTTTCCACTCGATGCGGCGATCGTATTCAGCGACATCCTGACCATCCCGGATGCGCTCGGCCTCGACGTGACCTTTGGCGCCGGCGAAGGCCCGCGGATCGGGAAGCGCTTGCGCAGCGCGAGCAACCTTGCCGAATGGCACACCGATGGCGTGCTGCAGAGACTCGAATTCGTCGGGGCCGCGGTCCGTCATCTGCGCAGTGCCATCGGCCCCGATCGTGGGCTTTTTGGTTTTGCGGGTGCGCCCTGGACGCTCTATTGCTACATCGTGGAAGGCCAGGGGAGCGATGACTTTCGCGCGGCCCGCACGCTCATGCATGCCGATCCGGAGCTTGCGTCCGCAGCGCTCGCGAAACTCGCGGATGTAACCGCGGACCTTCTGGAGAGTCAGTGCGCCGCCGGTGCCGATGTCGTCCAGCTCTTCGACACCTGGGGCGGCCTGCTGACTACTGAAGAATACGCGCGTTTTGCCATGCCGGCGCTCGGCCGGATCACGGCCAGGCTTCGAGCCAAGGGCCGGCGCAGTCTATTGTTCGTGCGCGGCGGTCATCATCTGCTGCCGCTGCTGAAAGACTCCGGCGTCGATGGCCTGTCGCTCGACTGGCGCTCTTCATGGCGCGACGCCCGTGCGCTCATGCCGTCGCTTGTCCTGCAGGGAAATATCGACCCGATTCTGCTGCTGTCGAGCCCGCAGATCGTCGCCGACTCGACACGCGCCTTGCTCAAGGACATCCGCGAGACCTCGGGCTACGCGCGCAGCATCGTGAATCTCGGCCATGGCATCGTGCCCGAGACTCCCATCGAAAGTGTGCGCGCCTTGTGCGACACGGTCGTTGGCGCCCGCTAGATCAGGATTGGCAGGCATGATCGTTCCGCTCACCGTCGTCGGAGCCTCCTACCGCGAAGCGCCCACATCCGTGCGCGCGCGGCTCGCGGCTGCGGTTCGGGAAGCGCGCGTGCTCGAGCAGTTACGCGGTTACGAGGCGATCCAGGGACACGTGACGCTCGCCACCTGTTCACGCGTCGAGTGGGTCCTTTCCAGCACGTCACCGACCTGGGCGCGCGATCTGTTCGTTGCCGCGCTCGCAAAACTCGGCATGCCTGCGCAACGCCTGCACGTGAAAACCGGTGCGGCCGCGCTGCGCTATGTCGTCGATGTCACGCTCGGCCTCGATTCCGTATCGGAGGGCGAGCCCGCGGTCGCGCGCCAGGTCATCAAGGCCTTTCAAAGCGGCCACGCGGCGCGTACCACGGATTCGGGTCTGCGTCATCTGTGGAAGCGCCTCGAGGTTGCCGTGCACGAGCGCCGTGAAGCGCTTCCCGAGCTCGGTGCGCGCGGCATTCAGAGCCTGGTCATCGATCGCATCCGCGCGGAATCCAAGACGGCCACGAACGTGGTCGTGTGGGGCCAGGGTGAGATTGGTCGCGCGGTCTCGCGTGCGTGCGAACGCGCTGGACTTTCGTGCCTCGCATTCACGCGCGCCCATGCGCAGGCCTTTGCCTGTGCCGTACTGGCTGCCGACGCTGTGGTCGTCTGCACCGGTGCCGATGAACCCTATCTCGTGCTGCCGGCAACCTCACGTCAGGCCCTCTGCATCGACATCGGCTGCCCAACGCAGGTGACCCAAACGCCCGGTTGGCGGCGACT
>JBGPLJ010000332.1:0-4073 GCA_041486385.1 Steroidobacteraceae bacterium | reverse complement strand
GTATCAAAAAGCGCGTGACTCATCTGGCACGCAACCGTGCGTTTCCAGATGAGCGAGTAGAGCCGGAATTGATCTTCCTCGATCTTGCCTTCGAGCTCGGTCGGCGTAATCGACGCCGAGGTCGGCCGCACGGCCTCGTGCGCTTCCTGCGCGTTCTTCGCTTTCGTTTTGTACACGCGCGGCTCTTCGGCAAGGCCCGCATCGCCATACAGTTTCTTGATCACCTCGCGTATCTCGGTCACTGCCTCCTGTGCCAGCGTGAGCGAGTCGGTGCGCATGTAGGTGATCAGCCCGACCGCGCCGTCGCCGAAGTCGACGCCCTCATAGAGCTGCTGCGCGGTGCGCATGGTCTTCTGTGCGCTGAAGCCGAGCTTGCGCGCCGCTTCCTGCTGGAGCGTCGATGTCGTGAACGGAGGCGCGGGATTGCGGCGGCGCTGCTTGCGATCGATGTGGCCGACGCGCAGCTTCCCGTTCGCGGCCGCCAGCAACGTCGTTTCGACTTCATGCGCGACGTCCGCGGACGTGAAACTGAACTGTTCGACCTTCTGACCGCGATATTCGATGAGCTTCGCCGGGAAGCCTTGCGCTGCGTGCGTGACGTCCGCGTCGATCGTCCAGTATTCCTGCGAGATGAACGCCGCGATTTCCTCTTCGCGCTCCGCAATCATGCGCAGCGCCGGGCTCTGCACGCGTCCCGCCGAAAGGCCGCGGCGCACTTTCTTCCACAGGAGCGGCGAGAGATTGAAGCCGACCAGATAATCGAGCGCGCGTCGCGCCTGCTGGGCGTTCACGAGGTCGACCGAAAGATCACGCGGCTCGCCGATCGCGGTGCGAATGGCGTTCTTCGTGATCTCGTAGAACGTCACACGGTGCACGTCCTTGCCTTCGAGCGCGCCTTGTTCCTTCAGGATTTCGCGCAGATGCCAGGCGATCGCTTCGCCTTCGCGATCCGGGTCGGTCGCGAGGTACAGCGCCTTCGCCTTCTTCAGCGCCTTGGTGATGGCCGTGACGTGCTTTTCATTCTTTTCGATGAGCCGGTACTGCATCGCGAAGTTCTGATCCGGATCGACCGCGCCCTCCTTCGGCACGAGATCGCGCACGTGACCGTAGGACGCCAGCACTTCGAAGTCCTTGCCAAGGTACTTCTTGATGGTGCGCGCCTTCGCGGGTGATTCGACGATGACGAGGTTTTGGCTCATATCACAGCAGCAGCGTTCGCAAGAATATCGGTCTGTCTATAAAAAAATGAACCGCGGACAAGCCGCGGCGCTCGGGAGAAACAGCATGGGAAATCCGTGTCGGGCGTCGCGCATCGGCTCCTAGTGCACGGCCTCGGCGCCTTCGTCAAACACCAGGTCCTCCATGCGCGCATACGCCTCGCCCTGACCCGGCTGACTGAAGAGCACCATCAACACCACCCACTTCACCTTCTCGATGTCGATATCGTCGGCTTCGAGCGCCATCAGGCGGTCGATGACGATTTCGCGCTGAGTCGTCGACAGGATCCCGATGTTCTCGAGATACAGAATGTAACCGCGGCAGTCGGTATCGAGGCGCAACTGCTCGTGGCCATTGAAAATGCGCATCGCGCGCGCGGTGGTCTCGGCGACCGAGTGCTTGCCGTCGGCGAGGCTGTCGAGCCAGTCGAGCGCGCGGCCGATATCGCCGTCGGCGAATCCGGCCTTCTCAAGTTCCAGCTTCAGCAAGTCGCGGCTCGGTTGCGGTTCGAGGTCGGCATCCATGTAGTTCTCGAAGAGATAGATCAGTATGTCGAGAACGCTTTCTTTCATCTCACCGCCTCGCAAAACTTACGGCAGTAGGTGCCGCCAGCGTGCGCCTCCACGAGTCCCTTCAGCTCCAGAATGAGAAGCATGGAAGCGACCGCCTCGGCCGAAAATTCCGTGCGCTCGACGATTTTATCGATCGAGGCCGGCTCGAAGCCGAGCGCATCTAACAGGATTTTGTACTCCTTGTCCAATTCATTGCCGGCATCCTTGTCAGAGTTTTGGCGGCGGGCCGTCGTCGCGGGGCGACGAAATTCGGCAAGAGCACCAGCAAGCGCCGGCAATTCCGCGAGCACATCCTCCGCGCTCTCGACGAGTTTCGCGCCCTGACGAATGAGCGCATGGCAGCCGCGCGCGAGCGGATTGTGGATGGAGCCCGGGATCGCAAAGACCTCGCGCCCCTGTTCGCCGGCCAGGCGCGCGGTGATGAGCGAGCCGCTGCGCCGCGCGGCTTCGACCACCAGTGTGCCGAGCGCGAGCCCGCTGATGATCCGATTGCGCTGTGGAAAGTTCTCGCGCCGCCCGGGCGTGCCGATTGGAAATTCCGACACGAGCGCGCCCTGCGCAGCGATCTCGCGAGCAAGCGCGGCGTGTTCACGCGGAAACACAAGATCGAGGCCCGTGCCGCAAACCGCAATCGTATGGCCACCGCCTGCCAGCGCACCACGGTGCGCGGCGCCGTCGATTCCTTCGGCAAGTCCGCTCGTGATGGTGAGCCCGGTCGCGCCGAGGAATTCCGCGAAGGCATGCGCAGTCTCGCGACCCGTTGCGGTTGGATTGCGGCTACCAACAATAGCCAGCTGCGGCTCGGCGAGTACACGCGGATCGCCATCCACATACAGTGCGAGCGGTGCGCCGGCGGTTTCGGCGAGCAGCGGCGGATAGTCCTGCGACACACAGGTGACGAGGTGGTGCCCGGATGCTTCGAGCCACGCCAGGTCGCGCTCGACGGAGGCAGATGCGAGTGCAGCGAGATGGCTGGCGACGCGAGTATCGACGCCTAGTTCTGCGAGGGGTCGCGCAGGACTGTGCAGAAGTTTGGCGGCGCTGCCGAGTGTTGCGATCGCCTGTCGAACGATCGCGACCTCGAGGCCTGGAGCGCGCGCCAACCGGAACCAGGCCGCATGTTCCTCGGTGGTGACGTTGGGGACCACGGGCTCGGTCATGATTTCACGCAACGGCGAAGGCGAGGCCCTGGATTCTACTTTCCGGGACTCGCTCGTGCGGCGCAGCTGGCTGCGCGCTCGTGCAAAAAATCAAAGGGCCGCGCCGGATTGCTCCCGGCGCGGCCCGTGTTGATTTGCCGATGCCGATATCTTTACGGGTTGCCGACGTTATCCCCGATGTGCAGCGGGTGATCGGCTTCCATGATCAGGCCGTAGCTGATGCGGTCGAAGGTCTTGAAGACCATGAACGTACCGGCGCGCTCGTCCGGGAGCCGTACCTTCGCGCTCAACTCGCTCTTGGCAGGATCGCGGACCAGGTCGCCGCGCTGGAACACGCCAAGCACGTGACCGGGAGCCAGGCCGTGCCTGCTGCCGCGGTTGATGACCACCACCTGGTACTGGCCAATGTTGGTGACGCCATCAATGACCGAAATGATGCGCCCTGAGACTTTCGATTCCGGCGTATGCGGAACGAAGTCGAGCGGCACTTCCAGGGAATCACTGACGACCTTGTCGCCGTTACGCGTTTCGCGCGCCGAATCGGTGAGTTCGAGCTTCGCGGGATTGCCGAGCGTCGCAAGCCGGCCGGTCGCCGCGTAAATCCCCTGATAGCCGACCACCTTGTTATCGTCTGGATCCACGAGCGGATCGCCGACCTGCACGATGTTGTAGCGCGCGTTCTGCGTGCCATTGAGGCCCTTCACGTAGATCTCGTTGCCAGCCGCACTGATGAGATGCTCGTCACGGCCTGCAAGCACGTAAGGCAGCGTCTTGATCTGTTCCTTCTCGAGAACCGACGGCCGCGACATGAAGGACGCGACGATCTCGTACGGAATTGCCTTGATCGCATCTTCCAGTGGTTGGCTTCGCATCTGCGGCGACAGGCGATCCGCCACGCCGCGGGTCAGGCTTACTTGCGGCTTGCCGTCCGCCCCGACGCCCAGCGACAGCTCGTCGCCAGGATAGATGAGGTGCGGGTTCTCAATCTGCGGATTGACGTACCAGATCTCGGGCCAGAACCAGGGATCGCGCAGGAACTGCTTGGCGATGTCCCAGAGGGTATCGCCCTTCTTGACGACATACTTCCGGGGGGCGGAGGCGTTCAGCACGACTGGCTCGCCCG
>JBGPLJ010000331.1:0-4105 GCA_041486385.1 Steroidobacteraceae bacterium | reverse complement strand
GCATCGGCGTTTGCAGTGAGCGCGAAGGAGATCTACCCCCTCAGCCCGCCCAGCTTTTGCGGCAAGTGCGACGCTTTAAGTCACGCAAGCGGAAGAGTCAGCGTTCCCATTTTTTCCTCTGCACGTTTTCTCATGAGCGCCGAGGAACGGCTCCCCGCCGAACGCCCCAATAACCCGGGATTCCTACACCGGCACCGACTCTCAGCCGGCGTGGAGCTGGAGATTGGTGGCAACGTCGTCGGCCATGCGGAGAGTTTCCGTCAGGTCGGGATGACGCAGCATGAGAAAGCCGTCGGAGACCAGCGTCTGCTTCCAGTTGCGCCGCGTCGCGCCCACCGGCAGCAGCGTATTCCACACGATGTGCTCGCCGCAGCGGCGTTTGATGTCATCGAGACCCTGTATTTCACGAATGCGCCCGACGCCCTGGGCGCGCTTGTAGATCGTCGCAACGTTGAAGGCACGGTCAATCTTCGCCTCGAAGCGGCCGAGCGTGACGGCGCGCGCCCATTCGCTGTAGATGTCGAAATTGCAGGCGTAATTCATCTGATCCACCTGGTGCGCGCCCGGCGGCCGCGCGCCGATTTCGCCGAACACCACTTCGCCGTCGGCCTTGCGATACCACTCCATATGCGTGAAGCCGGTGCGGAACTCGAGCGCGCGAATGACCTCCTGGCCCATGCGAATGCCATCGGCGAACATCGGATCATCTAAGTCCCTGAGCGCGATCACCTGCGGACTGATCCATTCGTTGGAACGCGCTACCAGCGGGCGCGGCCGATACCAGGCGATGTTGTAGTAGGCAATGCGGCCGTCGATCGTCACCGTGTCGAAGGTGTATTCCTCGCCCTCGATGAATTCCTCGACACTCACCATCGGCACGTGGCCAAGGCGCGGCAGCACGTCGCGCAAGCCGTCGGCGTCATCGACACGATAGGTATCCGCCGAACCGGCGCCGGCGATGGGCTTGAGAATGAGCGGAAAGCCCACGCGTTCGGCGGCTTCCCAGCAGCCGGCGATGGTGGTCGCGGGCAGATGACGCGGCGTGCGCACGCCCGCGGCGTCAAGCACCTGCTTCATGCGCTCCTTGTCGCGAAACGGCAGCGTTGCCGCGACGCTCATGCCCGGCACACTCAGCGCCTGGCGCAGCTCCGCGGCGAGCAGCATGGCGGCTTCCCACAGGCACTCGATGCGGTCGAGCTGACGTCCCTGCAGCCACGCGCGCAATTCGTAGACGACCGACGGAATATTCCACAGCGATTTGACCTGCAGATAGCCCGAGAGCGCTTTGCGCGCGGCTTCCGGCAACGACTCTTTCGGCGAATCGCCGACGCCGAGCACGGTTGCGCCAACCTCAGCCAGCCCGCGGGTGAAGTGGGGCATATCCGCGGGATAGCCCGGTGAAACGATGAGCACCAGCATGGAGAAGGAAGTGTTCTTATTGGTAGATGGCTTGGACGGACGGGGATAGTAAGATGCAAACAGGCCTTTAAACCAGCCAAGAAAAAGAATATTTCGTCAGCGCGTGAGTTTGGTATTTTGAGCCCACGCGGATAGCCTCTTGAGCCACCATGCGCATCGCCTTCGTAGCCTCCGAATTCGCCCCGCTGGCAAAAACCGGCGGCCTCGCGGACGTGTCGAGCGCGCTCACTCGATTCCTCCACCGGCGCGGCGTCGATCTCAGGGTCTTCATGCCGCTGTACGCGCGCATCGAGCGCAAGTTGCTCGGACTGGAAGCGATCGAGTTGCTGCGCGACGTGCCGCTCGTGCTTGGCACGCACCGTTATGTCATTAGTGTCCTCGCCGGCAAGCTCCCGGGTTCGGACATGCCGATGTTCTTCATCGACTGTCCGCTGCTCTACGGCCGTGCCGGCATCTACACGCGCGATCCGGATGAACACCTGCGCTTCCTCGTGCTCACGCGTGCGGTGTTCGAATCCTGTCAGCGCATGGGCTTCGCGCCCGACATCATTCACTGCAACGACTGGCATACGGCGTTCGCGCCGCTCTTTCTCAAGGCGGTTTTCAACTGGGATCGTTTATTCCAGGAGACACGCAGCGTTCTCACCATTCACAACATCGGCTACCAGGGCGTGTTCTCCGCGGCGGCGCAGGGAGATCTCGGACTCGCGGGCAACACTCACCTGCTGCATCAGGAGGATCTCGGCCACGGCCGCATCAACTCGCTGAAGCACGGCGTGATGTATGCCGACAGCGTGACGACCGTTAGCCCGACCTATGCACGTGAGATCGCGACACCACAGTACGGCATGGGCCTCGAGGGCGTGGTGTCCGCGCGCGGCACCGACGTCGTCGGCATCCTGAACGGCGTCGACTACGAGGAGTGGAATCCGCAGACGGACCCGTATCTGCCGGCTCACTTCGATGCGCGCAATCTCGCGGGCAAGGAGCGCATCAAGAAATTCCTGCTCGAGCGCTTTCGCCTGGCGTATGCGCGTGAACGTCCACTCATCGGTCTCATTGCCCGGCTCACCGTGCAGAAGGGCATCGATCTGCTGTTCGAGGCGCTGCCGCGCCTGCTGGCCGCGCGCGATTTCAGTTTTGTCGCGCTGGGGAGCGGTGAAGCCCACTACGAGGACTTCTTCGAGCGCCTGGCGCGTGGCTTTCCGGGCCGTGTCGCTTTCTATCGCGGGTACAACGAGGAACTCGCCCACGTCATCGAGAGCGGCAGCGACATGTTCCTGATGCCCTCGCTCTACGAGCCCTGCGGCCTCAACCAGATGTATAGCCTGCGCTACGGGACCGTACCGATCGTGCGCAGGACCGGCGGACTCGCCGACTCCGTCGAGCTCTACGATCCGCATTCCGGCGAGGGCACGGGTATTGTCTTCAACGACTTCAATGTCGAGGCCGTCTGCTGGGCCGTCAACACCGCGCTCGATCTCTTTCGCAACCGCCGGCGCTGGAATCGCATCGCGCGCAACGGCCTTGCCAAGGATTTCTCCTGGGAGCGCCAGGGTCAGGAGTACATTGCGCTGTACGATCGACTGACCGGATGAGCCGGTGGCGGATCTGGAATCAGCGTATGCACGTGATTTTTGTCGAACCTGCGTTCCCGCATAACCAGCGGCAGTTCGTGCGCGCGCTGGCGGCGGTGGGCGCTCGCGTGATCGGCATCGGCGAGCGGCCGCGCGCCGCGCTCGATGACGAGTTGAAGAGCTGGCTCACGGAGTACCTGCAGATTCCGTCGGTCGTCCAGGAATCCTCGCTCGCGGACGCCGTGCGTCGTGTGCAGCGTCAGGTGTGGGTCGATCGCATGGAAGCGACGGTCGAGGCTCACATCATGCCGGCGGCGCAGGTGCGGGAATCCTGCGGCATTCCAGGCACCTCGGTACGCACGGCCTGGCTCTGCCGCGACAAGCCTACGATGAAGGAGACGCTGCGCGCCGCCGGCATTCCATGCGCGCAATCCGCGAGCGTCGACAATGCGGATGCCGCGCGCGAGTTCGCGCGCCGGGTCGGCTATCCGCTCATCTTCAAGCCGCGCGCCGGCGCCGGCGCCGCTGGCACCACTCGCATCGACGGCGACGCGGACCTCGAGCGCGCCATCAAGAGCTTTGGCGTCGATCGCGGTCACTCGATCGCGGTCGAGGAATTCATCGAGGGTCACGAGGGATTTCTCGACACGCTCACCATTCGCGGCGAAGTGGCTCACGAATTCGTGAGTCACTACTACCCGAACGTGCTCGAAGCCATGCGCGAGCGCTGGATCTCGCCGCAGATCATCGCGACCAATCGCATCAACACCGGCGGCTACGATGAAGTGAAGCGCCTCGCCCGCCGTGTGATCACTGCGCTCGAGATCGGCACTTCAGCGACGCACATGGAATGGTTCTACGGACCGAAGGGCCTCAAGTTCTCCGAGATCGGCTGCCGTCCTCCGGGCGTCGGACAATGGGACGTCTACGCGGCCGCAAATGACGTCGATATCTACCGCGAATGGGCCATGGCCGTGGTTCACGGCACAACGAGTCAGACGCTCTCGCGCCGCTACTCATGCGGAATGATTGCCTTGCGGCCAAGTCGTGACGGCCGCATCACTGGCTATGACGGTCTCGAGCGCATCGATCGCGAGTTTGGCGAATGG
>JBGPLJ010000330.1:0-4112 GCA_041486385.1 Steroidobacteraceae bacterium | reverse complement strand
GGTATCCGTCGGCGATTATTGCAAGTTCGCTCATCGTCGCTGCCTGGGGATACTTCCTATATATAGGAGTGATCGACCCGAACGGCGGGGTGAACATATTGTGGCCGCTCTTCGGCATCGCGAACCAGATGCTCGCGGGTATCGCGCTCGCGGTAGCAACCGGCATTTTCGTGAAGAGCGGGCGGGCGAAATACGCGTGGGTCACGCTTGCGCCGCTCGCGTGGATCGCCATCGTGACGACGACCGCCGCGTTTCAGAAGGTCACGAGTGGCTATCCGAAGCTCGGCTTCTTCGCCGCGGCCAACGATCTCGCGGCCAAGCTCGCGGCCGGCGTGCTGCCGCCGGAAAAGGCCGCGGTCGCGCCGCAGCTCATTTTCAATCAGCGCCTCGACGCGTGGATCACGGTGTTCTTCACCGTCGTGCTGTGGATTGTGATCCTCGACATGCTGCGCATTGCCTACCGCTCACTGCGCGGCTTGCCGGTGCCACCCAGCTGTGAAGCTGATTTTGCCTCCCTCTCCCCCTTCCAGGGGGAGAGGGTTGGGGTGAGGGGCACGGTGAGGGGCTAACGATGTCACCGCTCAAAAAACTCTGGCACTGCCTCCGCCGTCTCTCCGGCGACGACGCGTACGACCGCTACCTCGCGCATCAGCTCGAGGCTCATCGTGACCGCGAGCCGCTCACGCGTGCGGCGTTCTACGCGCAGCGCGAGGAGCAGAAGTGGAGCGGCATCAACCGATGTTGCTAATGTAACATTGGGGTCAGACCCCTTGGGGTCTGACCCCACTCACTATGACAGCGCCGCTTATATTTCTGGATCGCGATGGCGATCTGAATCTGCAGAATCAGCTGAGGCAGAAGCTGGTCGATGCGATTCTCGCCGGCTCATTGCCGCCGGGGCGGCGGCTCCCGTCGTCGCGGCACCTCGCGATGCAGCTCGAGGTTGCGCGCAATACGGTGGTGCTCGCGTATCAGCAGCTCATCGCGGAGGGCTACCTCGTGAGCCGCGAACGCAGCGGCGTATACGTCAACGAACGCATCGTGCAGGGCCGCGTCGCTTCGGGCCCCGGCCTCGCGGCGAACGACACCGAGAGCGGCACGGAATGGCGCCGGCGCCTGAAGGGCAGCCCGCCGCAACCGCGCCGGTTTCGTGATCTGCCGAACTGGAAGCAATACCCTTATTCCTTCATCGACGGCCATTTCGACGACTCGTTGTATCCGGTCGCGGAGTGGCGTGAAGCATCGCGGCTCGCCCTCGGCATGCAGGAAATCAAGGAGTGGTCGACGGGCAGCGGCGATGCCGACGATCCGATGCTGATCGAGGAGATCCGCACCAAGATCCTGCCAAGGCGCGGCATTACGGCGCAGCCCGATGAAATCCTGGTGACGCTCGGCGCCGAGCAGGCGCTGTATCTCGCGACGGAGCTGCTCGTCGACAAGACGCTCATCTGCGGCATGGAGGAGCCCGGCAACAGCGACATGCGGCACTTGCTGACGCGCGCCGGCGCGGAAATCGTCCTGCAGCCGGTCGATGACAGCGGGCTCATCGTCGACCACCGGCTCGATCGCTGCGGTATCGTGTACGTGACGCCGAGCCATCAGATACCGACCGCCGTCACTATGCCGATCGAGCGGCGCGAGCACCTGATCGAGAAGGCGATCGAGCGTGATTTCCTCATCATCGAGGACGACTTCGAGTGCGAAACGCGCTATCACGAGCGTCCCGAGCCGGCGCTGCGTGCGCTCGACCGGCAGAATCGAGTGATCTATGTGGCGCAGCTCTCCAAGGTATTTGCGCCGGGGCTGCGGCTCGGATTTCTCGTCGCGGCGCCCGAGCTCATTCGTGAGGCGCGCGAGCTGCGGCGCTTGAGTATCCGTCATCCGCCGCTCAACAATCAGCGCGCTGCGGCGTACTTCCTCGCGCTCGGTCATTACGACGCATTGATGGTCCGGCTGGGACAGACTTTCGATGAGCGGCGCACGGCGCTGCGCGATGCGCTCAATCACTATCTGCAGCAGTCGATCGCGATCACACCGGTGCGCGGCGGGACCGCCTATTGGGTGCGCGGGCCGGATGAACTCGACGTCAACTTTCTGGCGCGCGAGGCGGCGCGCCGCGGAATTCTCATCGAGCCGGTCGAGCATTATTTCGCGGGGTCCGAGCATCCGCAGTCGAGTTTCCGCATGGGCATCACGGGCGTGCCGGTCGAGAAGATCCGGCCGGCCGTGCAGAGCCTCGCGATGCTGATCCACGACCTGATAAGTGGCCGCCAGGAGCAGCTCGATACCGCGGCGGGTAACTGGCTGAAGGGTGAGGAACTGCGCGCGGCGCTGGCAGGCGCCACGATCTTGTGCCGCACGGTGTATGGCGATCCCTGCACGATCGAATTGCTCGAGGACGGTCGCATGCTCGGCCGTGCGGGCTACGCGAACGAGGATTGCGATGTCGGTCGCTGGTGGGTCGAGGGCGATCGGTGGAATCGCCAGTGGCAGCAGTGGGCGTACGGCGAAGCGACTTCGTTCTTCACCGTGATCGAAGGCGAGCGCATCAAGTGGTTCGACGGCACCCACCGCCAGGTCGACTCCGCGATCTTGAGGAAGGGGTCAGACCCCATGGGGTCTGACCCCATTTCTAGTTCTTTGCAGTCGAAGCGCGGCTGAGAATTTGGACGAGCGCGACGTAGGATGAGGGCAGGATGGACTCTGCCCGGACGCTCGCGTGGCACGCAAACTCAGAGTTGTCGTCGTCGGTTACCCGCATCACGTCGTTCAACGCGGCCACAATCGCAAGGACGTATTTCCCACCGTTGCGGATCGGTCTGCGTACCTCAGGACGCTGGCCCAATTCCGGAGCGAGCTGAACATTCGCGTGTACGGCTACTGCCTCATGACCAATCACGTACACCTCATCATCGCGCCGCAAGAGTCCGCCGATTCGCTGAGCGTATTGATGAAGAACCTGGCGGGACGCCATGCGCAGCGCTTAAACAAGGTGTACGAGCGCACCGGTAGCGCGTGGGAAGGGCGATTCAAGTGCAGTCCGATCAAGTCCGATCGTTACCTGCTGGCATGCTCGCGATACGTCGACTTGAATCCTGTGCGGGCGGGTCTCGTGTCGAGGCCGGAGGACTACATGTGGTCGAGCTATCGTGCGAAGGTCGGTCTCGACATGTGCGCCTGGCTGGATCCGGATCCTTGTTTTCAGGCGCTGGCGACGACGATAAGGCGGCGGCAAAGCCGTTATCGCGAGTTTGTCGCGCAAGGAGTCGACGAGCTGGAGCTGGCATTCCTGCGCGCCATGTAACTGGGGTCAGACCCCATGGGGTCTGACCCCGCGGGGTCTGACCCCGTTGAACCCCGTTGGACCCGCTGGTCCAGCGGGCGCGTGCTAACTGGACCTACCAATCGGCAGGCCCCACCGTTAGCTTGCCGGCATGAAAACCTTTGGCATCGCCGGGCTGCAGCTCGAAGGGCAGCGAGGGAACAACGTCGACTCCATGATCGAGGAGATCGACACGGTCAAGCGCCGCTTTCCCTGGGTGCAAATGGTGCTGATCGGCGAGTTGAACGCGTTCGGCGCCCGCGTCGAGGATGCGGAGCCCCTGCCGAGCGGCACCGAGCAGCGCTTCGCCGACGCCGCCAAGCGCAACAGCATCTGGCTGATTCCCGGCACGATGTACGAGCGAGCCGGCACCGAGGTCTACAATACCGCGAGCGTGATCGACCCCGCAGGCAAGGTCATCGCGCGCTATCGCAAGGTCTTTCCCTTCTGCCCGTATGAGCAGAACGTCGCCTGCGGCAGTGAACTCTGCACCTTCGATGTGCCGGACGTCGGGCGCTTCGGCATCGCGATCTGCTACGACATGTGGTTTCCGGAGCTGGTGCGATCGCTGGTGCTCAAGGGCGCCGAAGTCATCCTGCACCCGAGCATGACCAACACGATCGACCGCGACGTCGAGGTGTCCATCGCGCGCGCAAACGCCGCAATGAACCAGTGCTATTTCATCTCGGTGAACGTCGCGAATCGCCTGGGTTACGGCGAATCCTGCGTCTGCGGGCCAGGCGGCGAGCTCATTTACCGCGCGGGCAAGACGCGCGAAATCATCCCGATC
>JBGPLJ010000329.1:0-4116 GCA_041486385.1 Steroidobacteraceae bacterium | reverse complement strand
TCAACGACACCTGCGGCCATCTCGCGGGCGACAACATGCTGCGCGAGATCGCCACGCTTCTGAAGGATCAGGTCCGCGACTCGGACACGGTCGGCCGGCTTGGCGGCGATGAGTTTGGCCTCCTGCTCGTCGGTTGCCCGCTCGAGAAGGCGCGGCAGATCGCGGAAGACGTCAACCATGCGATCAACGACTATCGATTCGTCTGGAAGGACAAGATCTTCAGCGTTGGCGTGAGCATCGGCCTCATCGAGATCGGCCAGGAGAGCGGCACGCTCGACGATGTGATGAGCGCGGCCGATTCCGCGTGCTACATCGCGAAGAAGCAGGGCACGATGCACGTGCATGTCTACTCCTCGCGCGATGAAGCCGCGGCCCGCCATCGTGGCGAGATTCAGTGGCTGCAGAAGCTGCAGATCGCGCTGCGCGACAATCGCTTCGAACTCTACGTGCAGCCGATCGTCGCGACGGCGGAGGGTACAAGCACTGGACCCGCGCTCGAATTGTTTGTGCGCATGATGGACGGCGATGCCGCCGCCGTGGCTCCGAGCCAGTTCCTGAAGACCGCGGAGCGCTATCGGCTGATGCCGCTCGTGGATCGCTGGGTGGTGCAGACCGCGCTCGCGGCCATCGGCCGTGGCGGCCTCAAGGTGCCCGAGGGGCGCAGCATCGCCATCAATATTGCCGGGCAGACGCTCGGCGACACGCAGTTTCTCGAATTCGTGGTCGACTGCTTTGACCGCACCGGCGTCGCGCCTTCGCAGATCTGCTTCGAAGTGACGGAAAACTCGGTGGTATCGAATCTCGACTATGCGCGACGCTTCATCGGCGTTTTGCACGGCATGGGTTGCAAGTTCGCCCTCGATAATTTCGGCAGTGGCCTCGGTTCATTCTCGAATCTCAAGACCCTCGCGATGGACTATCTCAAGATCGACGGCAGCTTCATGCGCAACATCGCCCGCGACACGGTGAATCAGGCAATGGTGAATGCGATGATCAAGCTGGCACGCACGCTCGACTTCAAGACCATTGCCGAACAAGTCGAGGATCAGGCCTCGCTCGAAGCGGCCCGCAAGATGGGCATCGACTTCATCCAGGGCTATATCATCGGCCGGCCGCAGCCCATGCAGGCGGCGGGCTGACGGAAAAGGGGACAGATTTATTTTCCGTCCAGGCTCCCCGGAAAATAAATCTGTCCCCCTTTTCCGCTGCATTGGCGCGGCGGCTCAGATCCTGAACGGAGGCGGAATCGGCAGACCGAGCTGCACCTGTGCCCTGACCATCGGCGTGATGGCTTGTGACTGGAAGTGCACGCGATACATCTGCGAGTCACGGAAATAGCGCTGCAGGCGCTCGCCGCGTCGTACGACGGACGCGCCGACGCTCTTGAACAGCATCTCGACCGCCTCGCATGCCGCCTGGCAGCCTTCGCGCGAGATGCCCCACACGCGCATCGTGTCGTGTGCAGTGATGGGCGCTCCGGTCTTCATCCAGCGCTCGCACTGATCCACGTACAGACGCGCGGCACTGAGCGTCAGTGCCTGCGCGGCGTCTGCACGGCACATCGCCTCGCCGTAGAGCCGCTGGAATTCCGGTTCGTGCATGCGCGGGCGCGTCGGATCGAGAAAGCTCGGCTTGGTGCGCAGCTGCCGTTCGTATTCTTCGCACGCCGCCTGCGCCGTGCCGGTAAGGATCGCGCCGAACTCGCAGCTGAACCAGCCGAAGATAATGCCGAGGAACAGGCCCTCCTTGTGCAGGCGCGCGCCGGGCGTACCGTCCGGCAGTCCATCGCTCGAGAGGCGGACGATCGGGTTGGGCACTATGTGACGATCGGGAATGAAGACCTTCGTGAGCCGCACGCTGTTCGAGCCGCTTGCCTGCATGCCCATCGCCGCGTCGCCGCCCCAATCCGGCAGGACGGCGATCTTCTCGCGTGCGACCACGAAAGCCATCGGCGCGAGCTTCCCGTCAGGACCCGGGATCGCCGCACCGCCGAGAAAATGATTCGACACCGGGATCCCCGATGCGAACGGCCACAGGCCGGTGACGACGTAGCCTCCCTCGGCGCGCTCGAACGTCGGCATGCCGGCCGGTCCCGCCGCGAAGGCGGCTCGGAAATCCCCGTCCGGGCCGAAGAGCTCGCGCTGCGCTTCCTCGCCGAAGCTCGAGCCGAGCACTACCGCATGAGAGGAAGCGAGCGTGTAGCACCATCCGCTGCCCGGGTGGCCGCGCGACAGCTCCATGATCACGCGGATGTATGTTTCGCAATCCGTTCCCGCGCCGCCGAACATGCGCGGCTGCAAGATGCGATAGAACCCGCCCTCGAGAAGGCGCTGGTGAATCGCCTCGGAGTAGCAGCCGCGCGCGTCGCTTTCCTCCTGTTCCTTGTGCAGCTCCGCGCCGATTTCCCGCGCTTGTGCGATCAGCCAGTCAGCCGGCGGATTGTTCATGAGTCGCACAACGCTACTGCGGTCTGGGAGTCTTCTCGAACATCGCCGGCAATCCGCCATCGGCCGTGATGACCCGGCGCTTGAAGTACCATCGTCCATCGCGCCTGACGAGTTCGTCGTGCTCATGCCCCTGTTCGACGATCCGCGGCTCCGCCGTAACTGTTTCGGAAATAACGCCCGTCCAGATGACATCCGCGGTGGCGGTGTCGCCCTTGACGACGATCCTGGGATTCGTGAGCAGCATGCGGAACGTCCCTTGCCGGCGTGGCGTTCCCTCCGAGAGTTTCTTGTAGAGATCCTCGATGCCTTGCCGGCCTTGCGCAACCAGGCCATTCACGTCGAGCACGCCATCTTCGACGTAGAAGGCGCCGAAGTCGTGACGGCCCGAGCCGAGTTGCCCGTAGTAGTCGATGAGCATGTCCTCGATCTGCGCCCGATCGGCGAGCCTCGTCAACGTCGACGCCGCGTCCTCCGCGAGCGATGGCTGCGCTGACGCAGAGAGCACGAGCGAGAGAGAGAAGAGGAGGAAGCGGCCGAAGACTTTACCCCCGAGCGGGGTGCGTCGAGAAATGAGCATCTAGCGCTCTCCTTTATTGCCGGAAGACGCACGGAACACGTGGATACTAGATTCAAACGCCCTTGCAAGCGAAGCGAGTCGACCGGCGCTCGCACCGGTTCTTGCGGAACGTGTCGGGCAGGCGGGGGTGCGGTGACGCCGCTGGCAGGAGGTGGGATCGCCCCGTATTGGGGCGGTCCCTGACGCTCACAGCAGCGGCACGAGCAGCAGCGCGACGATGTTGATGATCTTGATGAGCGGGTTGATCGCGGGGCCAGCCGTATCCTTGTAGGGATCGCCGACCGTGTCGCCCGTGACCGCGGCCTTGTGCGTCTCGGAGCCCTTGCCGCCGAAGTGGCCTTCCTCGATGTACTTCTTCGCGTTGTCCCAGGCGCCGCCGCCCGTGCACATTGAAATAGCGACGAAGAGTCCCGTTACGATCGTGCCGATCAGCAGGCCGCCCAGCGCCTTTACGCCGGCGCCCGGGCCCATGGCATAGGTCATGCCGAAGCCGACAACGACCGGCACCAGAATCGGCAGCAGCGACGGAACGATCATTTCCTTGATTGCGGCGCGCGTGAGCAGGTCGACGGCGCGCGAATAGTCCGGTTTGGCGGTGCCCGCCATGAGGCCGGGGATTTCCTTGAACTGCCGGCGCACCTCGATGACCACCGAACCTGCCGCGCGACCCACCGCCTCCATTGCCATGGCGCCGAAGAGGTAAGGCACGAGTCCGCCCAGGAAGAGGCCAATGATCACTGCCGGGTCGGAGAGATTGAATACTTCCAGCTTGTGCGCGGCTTGCAGGTTGTAGGTGTAGTCGGCGAACAGCACGAGCGCCGCGAGACCGGCGGAACCGATCGCGTAGCCTTTGGTGACGGCTTTGGTCGTATTGCCAACCGCATCGAGCGCGTCGGTGATCTTGCGGACGTCCTTCGGCAATCCCGACATCTCGGCGATGCCACCGCCGTTGTCGGTGATCGGACCATAGGCATCCAGCGCCACAATCATGCCGGTCATGGACAGCATGGCGGTCGCTGCGATTGCGATTCCGTACAAGCCCTCGACTGTGTACGCGCCCCAGATGGCGACGCACACCGCGAGCACCGGCAC
>JBGPLJ010000328.1:0-4123 GCA_041486385.1 Steroidobacteraceae bacterium | reverse complement strand
GTATGGCCGCGTCGCCACCGAGGCGGCGAAGATGATGAAGTGGGTCGACCCGACCATCGTGCTGGCGGCGTGCGGGTCTTCCGGGCGGAACATGCCCACCTTTGGAACGTGGGAAGACACGGTGCTCGAACACACCTTCGATCACCTCGAATACATCTCGCTGCACACTTATATCAACAACTACGCCAACGATACCAAGGCCTTTCTCGCCAGCCCTGATCTGATGGACACCTTCATCGAGGAGGTTGTCGCGATCGCGGACGCGGTCGCCTCCCGCAGGCGATCGAGCAAGCGCATCATGCTGAGCTTCGACGAGTGGAATGTCTGGTACCGCACCCGGCGCACGCCCGCTGACCGCGTCAAACCCGACTGGCCCATCGCCCCTCGCATCCTGGAAGAGATCTACAACATGCAGGACGCGCTGGTCTTCGGCGGCATGTGCATCTCGCTGCTCAACCATGCGGACCGCGTCAAAGTCGGATGCCTGGCCCAGATCGTCAACGTCATCGCGCCGATCATGACCGAGACGGAGGGACCGGCCTGGCGCCAGACCATCTTCTGGCCCTTCGCGCAATTCAGCAATCTCGGCCGTGGGCGCGTGCTGCGCGCGCAGATCGACTCGCCGACCTACGCGGCCACGTACTTCGACCCACGCGGCCAGCAGGAACTGTTCTTTCCGCTGCCGGAAGTGCCCTACCTGAAGCTCGCGGCCGTGCACGACGACCAGGCCGCGACGCTGACGCTCTTCGCGCTCAACCGCAGCCTGGATGAGAAGATGTCCCTGCGGGTGAGCGCGGAAGGCTTCGCCGAGCTCGAGATCGATCAGGCGCTCCAACTCCACGACGCAGACCTCGAGGCGGTGAATACCAGCGCGGAACCGGATCGGGTGAAGCCGTCGAGCATGGCCGATGTGAAGGCAGAAGGCAGCCGCGTGTCCGCGACGCTATTGCCGGCTTCCTGGAACGTGATCCGGCTCAAGGAGGCAGGGCGCAGACGCGCTTGACCAGAAGGGAGATGCAAGATGATGGAACGACCGCTGCCGGCAATAACGCCTGAGACTCGTCACTTCTGGGAGGGAACGCAGTTCGGCGAGCTGCGGCTGCAGAAGTGCGCTGTCTGCGGCCATGTCTACTTCCCGCCACGGCCGTTCTGCGCGCAGTGCGGGTCCCGCGAAGTGCTCGTGTTCCGTGCCAGCGGCCGGGCGACACTGTACAGCTACGTGATCCACCATCGCCCCGCGCCGGGCTTCGTCCCGCCCTACTCGATCGCCGTGGTCCAACTGGAGGAAGGGCCGCGAATGATGACGAACATCGTGGAGGTCGAGCAGACCCCGGAAGCGCTGCAGCTCGACATGCCGCTGGAGGTGGTGTTCCAGCAGGTGAGCGACGAGATCTGCCTGCCTCTGTTCCGGCCCGCCGTGGCAGCGTCGCGCATCGCGGGGAGCGCACGATGAAGCCGGGCAGCATCGCCATCGTCGGCGCAGCCGAGACCACGGACCTCGGCGTGATTCCGCACATGTCGCAGATCCAACTGCATGCCGACGCTGCACTGAACGCGTTGCGCGACGCCGCGTTGAAACCCTCCGACATCGACGGGCTCGCCTGCGCCGGCGAAGTGCCGACCAACGTCGCGCACTATCTCGGCATCGTGCCGAGCTGGGTCGATGGCACCGCGGTGGGCGGTTGCTCGTTCATGCTGCACGTGCGGCATGCGGCTGCCGCGATCAGTTCGGGCTTGTGCGAGACCGTGCTGATTACGCACGGCGAGAGCGGCCGCTCGCGGATCGACGCGCTCCCTCGGACCATCCCCGCGGCGACGCTGCAGGGACAGTTCGAGGCGCCGTTCGGCATCCTCGGCCCGCCGACGATGTTCACCATCCCGGTGCTGCGCTATTTAAAAACCTATGGCGTCACGCAAGAGCAACTGGCGATGGTGGCGGTGGTGCAGCGGGAATGGGCAGCCAGAAACCCGCGCGCGATGATGAAGGATCCGGTCACCGTCGATGACGTGCTGCAATCGAAGATGATCGCGTATCCGTTCCGCCTCCTGATGTGCTGTCTCGTCACCGACGGTGGCGGTGCGCTGATTCTCACATCCGCCGATCGCGCGCGGGACTTCCCGCAGAAACCCGTGTACATCCTCGGCAGCGGCGAAAGCGTCGAGACGCCGATGATCAGCCAGATGGTGGATTTCACCTCTTCGCGCGCGTTCCGGGTTTCGGGCAAACGGGCGTTCGACAGCGCCGGTATCCGGCATTCCGATGTCGATCACCTGATGATCTACGATGCCTTCGCCCATCTGCCGCTGTACGGCCTCGAAGATCTCGGCTTCGTCGGCCGCGGCGAAGCGGCGGCGTTCATCTCCGAGCGCAACACCGCGCCGGGCGGCAAGCTCCCGCTCAACACTAATGGCGGCGGACTCAGCTACACGCACACCGGCATGTACGGCATGTTTGCGCTGCAGGAGACGGTTCGGCAAGTTCGTGGCACCGCACCGGCACAAGTCAAGGACGTGCAGATCGCCGTATGCCACGGGGTCGGCGGCATGTTTGCCGCGAGCGGCACGATCGTGATGGCGGGCCGACAGCCTTGAGACCGGAGCAAAGCTGAGTTTTTGTATTTGAGTCAGAAACTCAATTGCATTGAGTATTAATGACAGAAGGCAAACTTGCGTTGGTTTGTATTTAGTCTAAAACACTCAATATGATTGCGCAAAGAAAGGACAAGCTAAACCCCCTTCAGCGGCTTCTTCCCTCCGGGCTATTGGCTACGGCGGGTTGGCTGGGCGACCATGAATATCCGAGCAATCTGCTCGCCCACTACGCCTCGCGCGGTTGGCTGGAGTCGCCTGCGCGTGGCGTTTATCGAATCCCCGGGCCGCCGCTGAAATGGCAGGCGGTGGTCGCGAGCCTGCAGCTGATCGAGGGATCGTGGTCGCACGTCGGAGGCCTCAAGGACGTGGATCTGGGCAAAGGCAAGCGCGCGCTGTTCCCGCGCGGCAAGCTCGATTCGAAATATCAGATCACGCTTCCGGCGGATCTCGATGATCACGCCCGATAACCCGTACTACCGGCAGCTGAGCCTCTTGGTGCAGTTGCTGCCGTATCTCGGCAGCGAGAAATGCTTCGGCCTCAAGGGCGGGACGGCAATCAACCTTTTCTACCGCGACCTGCCGCGCTACTCGGTGGACATCGACCTCACATACCTGCCCGGCGAAACGTACGCACTGGCTCAACGCGAAATCGAATCCGCCCTGCGCAGGATTGCGAAAGTGCTGTCCAGCGGGTCGCCGTCCTACCAGGTGAGTCTCGGGAAAGGTGATTCCAAAGGCACGGTCGATACTCTAACCGTCGGAGGGGTTGACACGCAGGTCAAGATCGAAGTCAACCCGGTCGTACGCGGTACCGTGCATCCCATCCAGGAACGCCAGGTTCGGCCTGTCGTAATGAAAGAATTCGGTTTTGCTGCTGCACGGGTCCTCTCGTTCGAAGACATCTACGCGGGCAAAATCGTTGCAGCCTTGGATCGTCAGCACCCGCGGGATCTGTTCGACGTGAAGTTATTGCTCGATGGGGAGGGTATCTCCGATATTCTGTTCAGAACTTTTCTCGTCTACCTCGTCGGGCACCACAAGTCGATTCCTGATGTGCTTGCGCCCCACGAGAAGGACATTGAACAAATCTATCGCGAACAATTCGTCAGAATGACCACCGAAGTTGTACCGCTGGAGGTTCCGGTCGAAACCCGCGGACGCCTGATGCGAGAAATCCGTACGAGGCTGGATGACGGGCTCAAGCGCTTTCTGCTGTCCGTGCAAAAAGCCGAGCCTCAATGGAAGCTGCTGGCCCTCGATGGCGCAATGGATCCTCCGGCAGTGAAATGGCGGTTGCTAAATTTACGCAAGATGAAACCGGAAGCCATGGCAAAAGAAGTGGCGCGATTGGAGAACGTGTTCGGGAGTTCCGCCCAATAGGCTTCAAGACATTGTCAATTCGCTACACCTTCTTTGCTGCCCCGCCGAACCTGACGCTATCCTTGCGCTCCTCTGTAGAGTTCGCAGTCCAAGGGAGCGGAAATGAAGCGTGTTTTGCTGGGTATCAGCTTCCTCGGAGCCGTGGCATCGG
>JBGPLJ010000327.1:0-4141 GCA_041486385.1 Steroidobacteraceae bacterium | reverse complement strand
GACGATGGCGCCGCCCGGCAAGCACGAGATGTCGGTTTTCGTGCAGTACGTCCCGGTGAAGGTTCACGGCCGCGACTGGACAGATGCGGACCGCGACGCATTTCGGGAGACCGTGTTCGATCAGATCTCGCGTTACAGCCCGAATTTCCGGTCGCTCGTTCTGCACGCGGAGGTGCGCACGCCGCGCGAACTCGAGAATGAGGTCGGCCTCACCGAAGGCAATATCTTCCAGGGCGAACTCACCTTTGATCAGTTGCTTTTCAATCGACCGTTCCCGGGTTACGCGCAGTACCGCGGACCCGTGCGCGGGATGTATATGTGCGGATCCGGCACGCATCCGGGAGGTGGCGTCATGGCCGCCCCTGGCGCCAACGCTGCTCGAGAGATTCTGCTGGACTTGAAGCGCACGGCGACCGTGCCCGATGGGTGGAGCGATGACTGAGCCGAAGCGCATCCTCATCATCGGTGGTGGGCACAACGGACTCGTGTGCGCCGCGTATCTTGCGCGCGCCGGCCGCAAGGTACTGCTGCTCGAAGCAGCGCCGCGTGTCGGCGGCGCTGCCATCACGCGCGAATTCGCGCCGGGATTCAAAGTTTCCGCCGGCGCGCACCTGCTGCACCTGCTCGATCCGCACATCGAAAAGGAACTCGAGCTCGCGCGACACGGCTTGAGCTACGCGCGCACAGCGCTCAAGACGGTCAGTCTTTCCGAGACGGGCGAGCCCCTGGTGCTCGACGGCGCGAGCGTCATCGCGGGCAAGGTGTCCGCATCCGATCAGGCAGCGCTCGCGAGCCACATGGCGCGTGTGCAGAAGTTCGCGCGCGTCGTTGCGCGTCAGCATGGCCGCATTCCCGCGCGCCTCGCATCGGGCAACTGGCGCGAAGCGCTGACCGCGGCGGCGCTTGCCTTCGACATTCGCAGACTCGGCCGCAAGGACATGCGCGAATTCCTGCGCCTCGCGACCATGAACATCTTTGATGTGCTGGAAGACACCTTTGACGGCGCGCAGCTCAAGGGGGCGCTGGCGCTGGACGGAGTGCTTGGCGCCAAACTCGGTCCGCGTTCGGGCAACACTGTGTTCAACAGCTGGTATCGAGCAAGCGGCGACGCTGGCGGCCGCGCCGGCTCGTTTGCCCTGCCCGCCGGTGGCATGGGCGCAGTTACACAGGCGCTCGCCGCTGCAGCACAGGCAGCCGGCGTTGAGATTCGTTTGTCGAGCCCGGTCGCTGCCGTGCTGCTCGATGGCGATCGCGTGAGCGGTGTCCGTCTGGAGAATGGCGAGACATTGACCGCCGCTGTCGTGGTGTCGAATGCCGATCCGAAGACCACTCTCATGAAGCTGCTCGGCGCGCGGCACCTCGAGACCGAATTCGCGCGCCGCGTGCACAACGTCCGGGCCGTCGGCACGGCGGCAAAACTCCATCTCGCACTGTCGGGCGTACCGAATTTCCGCGGCTTGCCAGCGGAGCATGCGGGCGAGAGGCTGCTCATCGCGCCCGATCTCGGTTATATCGAGCGGGCGTTCAATCCAGCGAAGTACCGCGAGTTCTCCAGCGAGCCCGTGCTCGAAATCACGCTGCCGTCCGTGCATGACGCGAGCCTCGCGCCGGCTGGCAAGCATGTGCTGTCCGCGATCGTGCAATACGCACCGCACGATATTGCAGGCGGCTGGGATACCCAGCGCGAACGCTTCGCGACCGCTACGCTCGCCGTGCTCGAACGCTACGCGCCGGGCCTGCGCGCACAGATCGTCGCGAGCGAATTGCTGACGCCGCTCGACATCGAGCGCGAGTTTCGGATGGCGGGCGGACACTGGCACCACGGTGAGCTCTCGCTCGACCAGTTCATGATGTTGCGGCCAGTCGCGGGCGCCGGTCGGTACGCAATGCCTGTGACAGGCCTCTATCTCTGCGGCGCCGGCTGCCATCCCGGTGGCGGCGTCATGGGAAGCGCCGGCCGCAATGCCGCGCGGGTCATTCTCAAGTCGAGGCAGGCAGCATGAGGACACGGGAGCATTTCCGCGAGACAGTGCTGCACACGCCCTTTCACGCGCGCACGTCGGCCGCGAACGGGATGAACCTGTGGCATCGCTGGCGTGATTACACGACGGCCGATGCGTACTTCGATGTTGCGCTCGAGTACAACGCCCTGCGCAACGCTTGCGCAGTGTTCGATCTGTCGCCGATGACCAAGCACCGGATCACGGGTCCGGATGCTCTTGCCTTCCTGAACCGGCTCGTGACACGCGATGTCGCCAAGTTGAAGCCAGGCCGGGTGGGCTACTGCGTCTGGTGCGATGATGCCGGCCAGGTCATCGACGACGGGACTATTTTTCACCTCAGCGAGAACGTGTACCGGCTGTGCTCACAGGAGCGCCAGCTCGATTGGCTGCACTCAGCCGCGCTCGGCTTCGACGTTTCGATCGTCGAAGAGACCGAAGAGGTCGCCGCACTCGCCTTTCAGGGCCCGACCAGCTGTGCCGTGCTCAGACAGCTTGGGCTCGCCGGCATCGAGATGTTGAAACCGTTCGGCCTCGCAACCTTTCAGTTCTCCGGCACGGAACTTCTGGTCTCGCGCACCGGCTTCACCGGCGACCTCGGCTATGAGCTCTGGATCGACCCCGAGCATGGGATAACACTTTGGGATCAATTGTTCACAGCGGGACACAACTACGGCATCCGCCCGATGGGAACGCTGGCCCTCGAGATGAGCCGCATCGAAGCGGGCTTCATTGCCGCGGGCGTCGACTTTCTGTGCGCCGACCGCGCTGTACGCACCGACCGCACGCGCTCGCCGCTCGAGCTCGACCTCGAACGCCTGGTCGATTTCGAGAAGCCCAATTTCAACGGCCGCCGGGCGCTCCTCGCCGAGAAGGCGCATGGTTCGCGCCATCGGCTGGTCAAGCTCGACATCGCGGGCAACAAGCCGGCCAAGGATGCATTCATCTACGACAATCGCCGCAACGTCATCGGCACCGTGACTTCCGCGATGTGGTCGCCTGCAGCCAAGTCGAGCATCGCGCTCGCAAGCGTCGCGATACCGTGGGGCAGACCGGGCGATGAACTCTATGCCGAGATCTACTATCAGAAGGAACTGAAGTGGAGCCGGATCACGGAACGCTGTCGCGTCATCGAGGGCGCATTCTACGATCCGCCCCGCCGGCGTCAGACACCGGCGCCCGATCTCTGAGGGCAAGCCCTGCTGCGGGAACCTCTGCTGCGGAAAGGCTCTACTTCGGAAAAAGATAGATGTAATCGCCCTGGCTCTCCTTGAGGAAGGGCACGCCATTGGCCGAAGCGACGCTTCCGGCGCAGAGCTCGAGCTGCGGCAGCACCGGCGCCGGGCGTTTGGCTACGGCGATCTCGACCACCACTTCGCGCACGTTCACCCCGAGCGCGCCGGCGACGCCGCGCAGATAGGACTCGAGCTCCTTTACGAAGTAGCGGCTCACGCTCGGGTCGTGATTGAGAAAGTACAGCGACAGATAGCGCGCGACCGGTGTCGCCTTCTGGATCGCGGCGTTGCCGATCGCGGCATCGGTGGTGAGATTCCAGAACGGATTGTTGGCGATGAATTGCGCCAGATCGCTCGGCACCGCGGGTTCCTCCGCTTCAATCGGTGGTGTCGTCACGTGCAGCACATCGCCCGTGAGCGTCAACTGGCTGCGGGCAAGATCGAGCGTGTACAGCAGGCGCCCCGGCCAGATGACGAAGACCTCCGGATTGATGCCGGTCACTTCCGGGCACGAGCGGTACCACACAGTGACACGCCGCTCATGTTCGATGACGGCGCGCGTGCGCATCTGATTGACGAGCACCACGATCGGATCGGGCGCCTGTTCGCGCCCGGCGAACCACCAGAGGCCGGCCGCGATGACGGCAATCAGCCCGGCAAGCATCAGCGCCTTGCGAATTATTGACATCGCGGCTCCTGGCAGTCGAATTCATGCGGACGATGCAGAATCATAGGCGGCGCGCGCGCGCCGGCCTACTGTTCACGTCTGTTACCATAACAAATACACCAATGTCTTCAGCCACGATCAGCCGCCTGCACGGCATCACCTCCATGCTCGCCGCTGCGCTCTTCTTCTGCGGCATGGATGCGATCCTGAAACTCTTCGCCGGCCACTACCCGCCCATG
>JBGPLJ010000326.1:0-4160 GCA_041486385.1 Steroidobacteraceae bacterium | reverse complement strand
CCAAGGGCATGGCAGATCGCGAAAGTGAGTTCCGCGCGATTGAGCGTATAGAAGTGAAACTCCTCGACGCCGTGGCGCTGCAGCGTGTGCACCTGATCGATGGCGACGCTCGCGGCGATGAGGCGCCGCGTCTCGGCGTCATCTTCGAGACCTTGAAATCGCTGCTCGAGCCAGCGCGGGATGGTCGCGCCGCAACGCGCGGCAAAGCGCGTGATCTGCGGAAAACGCGTGATTGGCAGGATGCCCGGCACGATGCTGACGTCGATGCCGTTGGCGTGGCAGCGATCGCGAAACCTCAGGTAGACGTCCGCTTCGAAGAAGAACTGAGTGATGGCGCGGGTCGCGCCCGCATCGATCTTGCGCTTGAGGTTGTCGAGATCGACGGCCGCGCTCAACGCTTCTGGATGTTGTTCGGGATAGGCGGCCACGGAGATTTCGAAATCCCCCACCGTCTTCAGGCCCGCCACCAGATCGGCGGCGTAGGCGAAGCCTTCGGGGTGCGACAAGTAGCCGTCGCTTCCCTGGGCCGCATCGCCACGCAAGGCAACGATGTGGCGAATGCCTCCATCCCAATACGCACGCGCGATATCGAGGACTTCGCCGCGGGACGCCCCGATGCAGGTCAGATGCGGAGCGCCGGTCAGCGCCGTTTCGCTCTGCACACGCGCCACGACATTGTGGGTGCGCGCCCGGGTCGAGCCATCGGCACCGTAAGTGACCGAAACGAAGCGCGGCTGCAGTGGCGCGAGACGCTCGATCGACTGCCACAGCGTCAGTTCCATCGCGGCATCGCCCGGCGGAAAGAACTCGAAAGACACACTCACGGGCCGCTCGCCCTGCTCCGGCAGCGCGGGCGTGTTGGCGTCCTCGTCGACTGCCCGTAGCCTGCTGTTCCTGGCGAAGTACATCAGGCGGCCGCCGCAAACGGCGATTCACGTCGCGCCACGACGACCAGGATCGATTCACCGCGCGCATCGACGCGTTGCACACTCTGCAATGCGAAACCTGCGCGCCGCAGCCAATCGCGCAGCACGCCATCCACCATCGTGTGACCGAGCCGCTTGGCGAGGCGCTCGACGTCTTCGAGCAAGACTACCCGGCCATTCGCACGCAACGCGTGAGCCGCTTGCCGGAGCACTGCCACCGGATCGCTCGCGCCGTGCAGCACAGCGTCAATCGTCACGGTGTCGAAGGAACCCGCGGCGAACGGCAGCCGATACATATCGCCACGCCGCAAGGTGCAGCGATTGAAGCCCGCCGCGTGCAAGGTCGAGCGCGCGAAGCGCAGTGCTTCGACCGAAATATCGAGCCCGACGGCTTCGTCCGCTTGCGGCGCGAGCACGCGCAGGACGCGCCCGAATCCAGAGCCGATATCGAGGAGTTGCCCAATCGGTTCGCCCGCGACCGCCGTCAGGAGACTGGCTTTGAGTTCGGCCGTCATTTCGCGGCTACGGGTCGAATCGGCGTCGTCCGGCAAGTGTTCGGCGGCGGCGGCCGCGCGGGCCGCGCGAATCTGATTCGCACGAGTCCGGTCCCGCTCGCGGATGGGATCGGCCGAGGCAATGAGCCCCAGCAGTTCGCGCGCGAGCACTGCGCCATCGCCGATTCCGGCCACGCGGTAGTACATCCAATGCTCTTCGCGAAATCGCTCGAGCAGGCCAGCGTCGCAGAGAAGTTTGAGATGGCGCGACACACGCGGCTGACTCTGGCCGATGACGCTCGTGATCTCGCCGACCGTGAGTTCACCTTCGGCGCAAACGGCCAGCAGACGCAGACGTGTCGGCTCGGCGGCGGCCCGCAGGGCGCCTAGAACGGCATCAAACGACTGGCTGCTCATCCGGCTACTCGTTAGGAGATTCAACTTATCAACATATCCTTATATTTAATATAGCACAGTCAGTTGCACTCGCCGAGACGCAGGTCTCGGTCTCCTGTGGGAGGTCGGGATCTTCACCGTTGGACGGTTACTGGAGGCGGCGGCTCGCCTGCGTTTCTTCGGTCGCCCGGAAGAATCCGGCGCAGTCGACGGCGTCGAATGCGTAGGCTCGATTGCAGAATTCGCATCGAACCTCGACCGACCCGCGCTCGTCGAGAATGCTCTGGACCTCTGTTTCACCCAGCGACCGCAGAATGCCGACCACGCGCTCGCGCGAGCAGCGGCATTGGAAGAACACCGGCGTCGGCGCAAACAGCCGGATGTCGTCCTCGGCGAACAGGCGCTTGAGGAGTCTGGCTTCGTCGAGCTGCAGAAGCTCGCGAGCGGTGAGGGTCGATGCCAGATGGCCGACGCGGTTCCAAAGCTCATCAACATCGTCCGCAGCCACCGGCGCGAGGCCCGCGGCCCGTTCGTGGTCGGGCACCCGTTGCAGCAGGAATCCAGCGGCGCGATCCGCCTCGGACGCGAGCCATAACCGCGTGGGCAGCTGTTCGGAATTCGCGAAATAGGTCTCGAGACTCGCTGCGAGACTGGCACCCGCGAGCGGCACGATACCCTGGTAGCCGGCGGGCTCCTTGCCCGAGGCGATGCTCACGGTGAGACGTCCCTCGCCTGCGAGCGCGTGCAACGAGTGGCCCGCAGCCGTGGATTCGGGCAGTTCCCTGTAGCGCGCGACACCGCGGATCGCGTGCCGATCCGTGCATTGCGCGACCAGCAGGTGAACGGGGCCCGGCCCCTGCAGCTGCAGCGTGAGCGTACCCTCGAATTTGAGCGTCGCGGCGAGCAGCGTCACCGACACCATGGCTTCGCCCAGCAGCTGCTGGACCGCTACGGGGTACGCGGAATGTTCGCGCACGGCGCGCCAGCTGCTATCGAGATGCACGACATAGCCGCGCACCGGGTAGCGCTCGAAGAGAAAACGGCGGATGGAATCCGAGGAGAACGGGGACTTCCCCATCTTCTCAGCCCTGAAGCTTCTTGCGCAGCAGGTCGTTCAGTTGCGCGGGATTGGCTTTGCCTTGCGTCGCTTTCATGACCTGGCCGACGAAGAATCCGAAGAGCTTGTCTTTGCCGCCGCGGTACTCGGCGAGCTGACCGGGATTGGCCGCCATCACCCGCTCGATCGCCGCCTCGATCGCCCCGCTGTCGGTGATCTGCTTGAGGCCTTTTTCGGCAATGACAGCATCCGCACCCTTGTTCTCGTTCCACATGGCCTCGAACACTTCCTTGGCAATCTTGCCGGAGATCGTGTTGTCGACGATGCGGGCGAGGAGCCCGGTCAGGCGGTCGGCCGACATGCGGCTCGCGCCGATGTCGAGACCGTCCCGGTTCAAGGCTCCCGACAGCTCGCCCATCACCCAGTTGGCGGCGAGCTTCGGCTCCTTGCCGAGGAGCTTGACGACACTTTCGTAGTAGGCGGCAAGTTCGCGGCTGACCGTCAGCACGTCCGCGTCGTACTCCGTCAAGCCATGATCGCGCATGAAGCGTGCGCGCTTCTCGTCGGGCAGCTCGGGCAGCGTCGCCCGGACCTGCTCGATGAAGGCGGCGGAAATTTCGACCGGCAGCAGGTCCGGGTCCGGGAAGTAGCGGTAATCGTTCGCTTCTTCCTTCGAACGCATCGAGCGCGTTTCGTTGCGCTCCGAGTCGTAGAGGCGCGTCTCCTGCACGATGCTGCCGCCCGACTCCAGGATGTCGATCTGCCGAGCGACTTCGTAGTTGATCGCCTTCTCGATGAAGCGGAAGGAATTGAGATTCTTGAGCTCCGCGCGCGTGCCGAATTTGGCCGCGCCGAACTTGCGGACCGAAACGTTCGCGTCGCAGCGAAACGAGCCTTCCTGCATGTTGCCGTCGCAGATCTCGAGGTAACGCACGAGCGTATGCACGGTCTTGAGGTAGGCAACCGCCTCTTTCGCCGAGCGCATGTCGGGCTCCGACACGATCTCAAGGAGCGGTGTTCCGGCACGATTGAGATCGATGCCGGAAAGGCCGGGCAGTCCCTCGTGGATCGACTTGCCCGCATCCTCTTCGAGATGCGCGCGCGTGATGCCGATGGTCTTGCGCGAGCCGTCATCGAGCACGACATCGAGCGTGCCGCCCGCGACGATCGGCAGTTCGTACTGGCTGATCTGATAGCCCTTCGGCAGATCGGGGTAGAAATAATTCTTGCGGGCGAAGATCGAGCGCTGCGCCACCTTCGATTTCGTCGCGAGACCGAATTTCACTG
>JBGPLJ010000325.1:0-4169 GCA_041486385.1 Steroidobacteraceae bacterium | reverse complement strand
GCGCGCACGGTGGAGATTGAAGCGGAGATCGATACCAAGGCGGGCCGCGAGTCGCTGCTGCCCGGTTACAGCGCGGACGTGGAGATCATTCTGGCAGTGCGCGAGAACGTCCTGCGCGTTCCAACGCCCGCACTCATCGAAGGCAAGAGCGTGTACCTCATCGACGAGAAGAGCAGCAAAGCCGTCAAGCGCGAAATCAAGACTGGCATCGGCAACTGGGACTTCACCGAGGTGCTCGATGGGCTCAAGGCCGGCGATCGCATCGTCACTTCAATCGATCGGGCGGGGGTCGCTGACGGCGCGCTCGTCAAAATCGAGCCAACAGGCGCACAGCCGCAAAAGTAGCGACGTGGGCGCACTCATCACGGCGCAGGTTGCATGATCGAGCTGCGGCATATTTCCCGTTTTTTCCAGGTCGGTGGCGAGACCGTGCACGCGCTCGACGACGTCGATATGACGATCGAGTCCGGCGAATACGTCGCAGTGATGGGTCCCTCCGGTTCCGGAAAGTCCACGTTGCTCAACATCCTGGGCCTCCTCGACCGACCAACCGCTGGCACCTACCTGCTGGATGGAACGAATACCACCGATCTCGATGCCAACGCGCAAGCGCGTGTGCGCGGCGAGAAGGTGGGATTCATCTTCCAGACCTTTCACCTCGTGCCGCGGCTCACCGCTCTCGAAAACGTGGAGCTGCCGATGGTTCTCGCGAGCAGGCCGGGTGCCGAACGGCGCGCTCGCGCCCGGGAACTTCTCGCCGGAGTCGGACTCGCCGACCGGATGGATCACCGGCCGGATCAGCTGTCAGGCGGCCAGCGCCAGCGGGTCGCGATCGCACGCGCGATGGTCATGCAACCGGCGCTGCTCCTGGCGGACGAGCCGACCGGGAATCTCGACTCCGGGTCCGGCAAGGAAGTGCTTGATGTGCTCGAGAAACTCAATGCCGCGGGACTGACTTTGATAGTCGTGACGCACGACCCGCTGGTCGGTGCGCGCGCTCGCCGCAGGATCAACATGCGCGACGGCAAGGTGCTCGAAGATGTACGCCGCTGACGATCCACGCGGAGACGTGGCATGAAAGCGGGCGATCTGCTGGCCTTCGCAACCCAGTCTCTGCTGCGCGCGCGCATGCGCAGCAGCATGATGCTGCTCGCGATGGCGATCGGTGTCGCTGCGGTGGTGATGCTCACCGCGCTCGGCGAAGGTGCGCGTCGGTACGTGACCGGGGAATTTTCGGCACTTGGCACCAACCTGGTCGTGGTCTTTCCCGGTCGTACCGAAACCGGCGGCATCAATCCGGGCGTGCTGGGCGGCGACACACCGAGAGATCTCACGATCGCCGACGCGGAGTCGCTGCTGCGGCTGCCGACGGTAGCCGATGCCGCTCCGATCATTGTCGGTCAGGCAACCATATCGGTCGGACGCCTCGAGCGCGACACCACGCTGATGGGTGGCACCCGCAGCATATTTGCCGTGCGTCGCTGGGGTGTCAGACAAGGCGAGCTGCTGCCCGCGATCCGTTGGGATCAGACTGCCTCGGTTTGCGTCATCGGTGCCAATCTTGCCCGCGAGCTCTTTCCGCACATGTCTGCCGTCGGCCAATGGTTGCGGGTAGGCGAACGGAGATTTCGCGTGATCGGCATCATCGGGAGCGAAGGACGCTCGCTCGGCTTTGACGTGCAGGAGCTGATTCTCGTTCCTGTCGCAACTGCCGAGGCCATCTACAACCGCACGTCGCTCTTTCGTATCCTGGTACAGGCGCGTTCCCCCGATGAAATGCAGCGCACGCGCACCGATATTGTCGAGACCCTGAAAGCGCGCCATCAAGGTGTCGAGGACGTCACTGTAGTCACGCAGGATGCGCTGCTGTCGACGTTCAATGCGATCTTCACCGTACTCACGCTGGCGCTGGGCGCCATAGCCACCATCAGCCTGCTGGTCGCCGGCGTGCTCGTGATGAACGTGATGCTGGTCGCGGTCAGTCAACGCACGGCCGAGATTGGACTCATGAAGGCGCTCGGTGCCCGCCCGGGCCAGATAACCCGTCTCTTTCTGATGGAGGCGGTGTTGCTCGCGCTCTGTGGCTCGCTGATCGGAGTGACCGTTGGCGAGCTCATCACATGGGCCGTACGCAAGACGCTGCCGTTTGATGCCGTTGCGCCGACCTGGGCGGTGGTCTTTGGTGTCGTGGTTGCGATCGCCTGCGGGCTCATTTTCGGCATACTGCCGGCGCGCCGCGCCGCGCGACTCGATCCGGTGCTGGCTCTCGCCGGCAAGGTCTGAAGCAATGCTCCGCGGCGACTATTTCGCATACACGTTCGGCGCCATCCGCGCGCGGCGTGCGCGGGCATTTCTCACGGCGCTCGGCATTGGCGTAGGCGTCGCGGCTGTCGTCGTGCTCACCTCGATCGGCGCGACCCTGCAGCGCTACGTCATCTCGGAATTCACACAGTTCGGCACGAACATCATTGGCGTACAGCCGGGCAAGAGTCAGACGTTCGGTGGCTCGGTCGGTGCAATCAATTCGCTGCGGCCGCTGACCATAGAAGACGCGCTTGCCCTGGAACGTGTGCCGTACTCCACGAGCGTGGTGCCTTTCGTGCAGGGCAATGCCGACGTGGAGGCGCGGGGGCGGGTCCGCCGGGTGCTGGTCAACGCTACGGGCCCCGACATGGCGCGCGCCTTCAGCTTCAACATCGCGATTGGAAGTTTCTTGCCCAAGGACGATCCGACTGCCCCTCGAGCGGTCGCTGTGCTCGGTGCAAAGATGCGCACGGAACTCTACGGCGACACGAACCCGCTCGGCACACTGCTGCGCGTCGGCGGCGAGCGCTATCGTGTCATCGGCGTCATGGAGGCCAAGGGCAACATGCTTGGCATCGATCTCGATGACACGATCTACATTCCGGCCGCCCGCGGACTTGCACTCTTCAACCGGGTCGGGCTGTTCGAAGTCGACGTGCTGTACGCGCAGGGAGTTTCGGCGGAGGAGGTCGTAAGCGGCATCAAGCGCATCATGATGGCGCGCCACGGCCGCGAGGATTTCACGCTGGTCACCCAGCAAGAGATGCTCGATACCCTCGGTTCGATCCTCAATGTGCTGACATTCGCCGTCGGAGCGCTCGGCGGTATTTCCCTGCTCGTCGGCGGCGTCGGCATCTTTACCATTATGACGATCGCGGTCCGCGAGCGCACCAGCGAGATCGGCTTGCTCTGTGCGCTGGGCTCGCGACGCGAACAGATTCTGCTGCTCTTTCTTGGCGAGGCCGTGCTGCTCGCCGCGCTCGGCGGCATCGGCGGGCTCGCGTTAGGTCTTGCCATCGTGGGACTCATCGCCCTGCTGGCACCGACCCTGCCGGTCTCGACGCCTATTCTGTTCGTCCTGCTTGCGGAGGGTATCGCCATATCGATCGGCCTGATTTCAGGCGTGCTGCCCGCGTTGCGCGCCTCCAGGCTCGAGCCAGTCGACGCGTTGCACACGGAATAAAGCGGAGCGCATACTCGAACCTGAGCTTTAGCGACACTCACAACGAACAAAGGAGGGACCATGGATCCCGCTACCGTGTTTGCGCATCTCAATTGGCTCGCTATTGCCGCTGCCACGCTCGCCGGTTTTCTGGTCGGCGGATTGTGGTATGGCCCGCTCTTCGGCAAGGAATGGATGTTGCTCAACAACCTGACCAGGGAGGATGCCCGCAAGGCCAGCATGGCGAAGCTTTACAGCACGACCATTCTTCTCAATCTTATCGCGGCCACCAGCCTTGCGATGTTCATCGGCCCCGCCGGTTGGCAGGATGGCTTGTTCTTCGGCTTTTTGACCGGACTCACCTTTGTCGCCACGGCGCTTGGCGTGATTTATGTTTTTGAGTCGAAGCCGCTCAAGCTCTGGTGCATCAATGCCGGCTACCAGGTCGTGTTCTTCTCAGTGATGGGCGCGATTCTCGGCGCCTGGCACCGCTAGAAGATCCCCTCTCGCCTCTATTCCCTCTCCCTTCTATTCCCTCTCCCCTTTCAAGGGGAGAGGGTTAGGGTGAGGGGATTCGATAGCCGGCCAGGGTGAGGGGATTCATTCTTTATCCCGCGCCGGATCATTCTTCGGCAGCACATCGCACGCCCACTCCATGCGTTTCCATTTGGGCACGGGTGCTTTCACGCCGGCGCGCGGCACG
>JBGPLJ010000324.1:0-4171 GCA_041486385.1 Steroidobacteraceae bacterium | reverse complement strand
GTCACTGGGGCACCATCGAAGTAACGCGCACGGCTGAGGAGCGCACGCGTTTCACGATCACCCTGCCCGCTGGGGGAGGGACATGAAGATCCTCGTCGCCGACGACGATCGGGATCTGCTCGGGCTCATTGCATTTGCGCTGACGCAGGCGGGCTTTCTGGTCGAGCAGGCGAGCGACGGCGGCCAGGCGCTCAGGCTTTTCGAGAGCGCGGCACCGGAACTCGTGCTGCTCGATATCAACATGCCGGTCATGAATGGCTTTCAGGTGTGCGAGAAGATCCGCGCGCGTTCGCGCGTGCCGGTGATGATGTTGACAGTGCGCGGAGAAGAAGAGGATCTGGTGCGCGCGCTCGAGCTTGGCGCCGACGATTACCTGACGAAGCCCTTCAGCCCACGCACGCTGGTTGCGCGCATCAAGGCCCTGCTGCGCCGCGCGGGGCTCGAGAACGCGGCGCCAGCAGCGGCGGGGCGTGTCAAGCTCGATCTCGACGAGCACACCGTGCAGATCGGGACGAACGATGCCGTGCGCCTCACCAAACTTGAGTTGCGGCTCCTGCAGATGCTGCTCGCGAATGCCGGACACACGGTGAATTCCGATCGCCTGCTGCGGCACGTCTGGGGTCATCGCGGCGCCGGCGATCGGCAACTCCTGAAACAGCTCGTGCACCGCCTGCGCCAGAAGCTCGAACGCGACCCGGCTGCACCCGACGTCCTGCAAACCGCGCCCGGCGCCGGCTACCGCCTGATCGTCGACTGAGTGGGGTCAGACCCCACGGGGTCAGACCCCACGGGGTCAGACCCCAAGGGGTCAGACCCCATTCCTATGGGCGGCGGTTGGTCCCCGAATGCGTGCGGACGGTTCAACAGGTTTTGTTAAATCGCAATGGTAATGGTGCGCAGTTAGGCATCGCGCTACTGTACGCGCCAGAACATTAACGAACCCGGCTCAATAGGGAGATGACACCGTGTCAACAACAACGAAGACGTTGCTCATGCTCATTGGTTTTCTGATGGCGACGCTGTCGGCGCAAGCCGCGGCGCCCGACGCAGCGATGCCGCGGATGGTCGGCGGCGGACTGCGCCAGCTCGTGGTCGCGCAGGATCGCGCCGATCCGCGCCTGGCATCCCAATTGAAATTGCACGTGACGAGCGCCGCGGGCGATCCGCTGGTCATCGTGGCTCTCAAGGACGGGATGACAGCCGAACAGGTGCTGCCGAGCCTTCAGGCTGCAGGGTTTCGCTTGCAGGCCATGAGCTCGATCAATCGCTCGCTCCTTGAAGGCTATCTGCCGCTCTCGCGCGTACGCGATGCAGCCGCCACGTTGGGCGTGCGCTCGATGCACGCGGTGCAGCGTCCGGCGACCCACGCCGGCTCCGTGCAGAGCCAGGCGGTCGCGCGTGAACGCGCCGACGCCGTGCTTGCCCGCGGAATCACCGGCAGTGGCATCCGCGTGGGTGCGCTGTCCGATAGCTACGATGCGTGCGGAAAGTTCTGTGCAACAACAGCCGCCGATGACGTAGCGAGCGGTGATCTGCCGGCCGGTGGCGTCACCGTGCTGACGGACCTGCCACCTGAAGCGGGCTCCGACGAAGGACGCGCGATGCTGCAGCTGGTCCACGACATCGCTCCCGATGCGCAGCTCGGCTTCGCTTCCGCGTTCCTCGGCGAGGTTGAGTTTGCCGAAGGCATTCTCTCGCTGCGTAACGATTTTCACGCTGATGTGGTCACCGACGACGTCATCTACTTCGATGAGCCGATGTTCTCCGACGGCATCGTCGCGCAAGCGGTCGATGCGGTGAAGGCAAACGGCGGCGCCTACTTCTCCTCGGCGGGCAACAACGGTCTCGAGGCGTTCGAAGACACGTATTCGCCGATTTCCTTCGCTCAGGCCCAGAGCTTCGCCGCTGCCGGGCACTCGAACATCAAGCTCGATCAGATTCCGGCGGAGATTCGCCCCACGACGATTCACAAGTTCAGGGATATCGACGGCTCCACGCGCCTCACGCAGCGGATCACGACGGTCGGCGGCGAGAACGACATCTCCTTCCAGTGGGATGAGCCGTTCTTCCTCGGCAAGGTCCAGACCGACTACAACATCTATGTGTTCGACAAGGACGGCAACTGGATGGATCCGTTCAGCGCCGCGTTCCCCGGCTTCTACACGACGGACGTCAATCAGGACACGGATGCGGCGTTTGAATTCGTGGCGCTCCTGCCGTTCGCGGGCGAAGTCCACGGCGGTGCGGCGAGCAGCGACTACCAGATCGTAGTCGGCAAGGTGGGCAATGGACCCGCGCGCCACTTCAAGTATGTGGTCATCAATGGTCTTGCGCCGAGCCAGACGCAGGCGGCGCCGTCGACCTGGGGTCACGCGGCAGCGCGCGGCGGCCAGGACGTCGCGGCGATCTACTACGGCACGCAGGATTTTCCCGAGGATTACAGCTCGGCAGGTCCGACTACGATCTATTTCGATACGGCCGGTAATCGCCTGTCGCATCCTGATGTTCGCTTCACGCCGCAAATCACGGCGGTGGACGGCGTGGACACGACGTTCTTCGGCTTCGACAACGAAGGCAATGGCCTGCCGAACTTCTTCGGCACCAGCGCAGCGGCGCCGGACGCCGCCGGTGTTGCGGCGTTGATGATCCAGGCCGCGGGTGGCCCGGGACATCTGTCGCCGGACAAGCTGTATCAGAAGATGCATGCAACGGCGTCGCCCATTGCGCTACCGGATGATCGCAGCTGGAGCGCTGCGTTCTCAGGTCCGGTGACTTTCCTCGCGGGCAACGATTGGACGCGCTGGAATCACTACTTCAACATTCAGGTCTCGCCGTTCGCCGGCGGCAGGAAAGTCAAGTCCATCGCGTTCAACGGCGCGGCGACGGACCTTCTCTGGAGCCTCAATCCGCTGCGCTTCAACGTGTCGGACCTCGATGGGATCGCGGCGTCCGACATGACGGTGAGCACGAGCGCCGATCAGCTCACCTTCACCATCAACTTTGCGCCGGGCAGCTTTGGCCGCGGCGACTCGGTGGCGTTCGGCATGTCGCTCTTCACGATCGCGTTGGGCTCGACGCAGGTCACGCCGGATCACCTGCGTGGCATGACTGTCACGACGACGCTGGAGGACGGCCGCACGTTCACGTCACCGGTGTTCGCAGGCTTCAAGTTCCCGGTGAATCGCTTCACCGGCTTCGGCCTCGTGAATGCCGATGCAGCAGTCCGCGCGGTGAGCAGACACTAGCTAAGACGGGGTCAGACCCCGCGCCGTTACGGCGAGTAGATCTTGTCGAACGTTCCGCCATCGGCGAAGTGCGTCGCCTGCGCCTTCGCCCAGCCGCCAAAGAGATCGATCGTCACGAGCTCGACTTTCGGGAAGTCAGCCGCGTGCGCCGCGGCTACGGCGGGATCGCGCGGACGGTAGTAGTTCTTCGCGATGATCTCCTGCGCCTCCTTGCTGTAGAGATGCTCGAGGTACGCCTGCGCGACGGCGCGGGTGCCACGGCGCAGCACCACTTTGTCCACGACCGCGACCGGCGGCTCAGCGAGGATGCTCACCGAGGGCACGACAAGCTCAAAGTCGCCCTTGCCGGATTCCTTGGTGGACAGAATTGCTTCATTCTCCCAACCAACCAGCACGTCGCCGATGCCGCGTTGTACAAACGTTGTGGTCGCGCCACGCGCGCCGGTATCCCAAACCGGGACGTTCTGGTAAAATCTCGCGACGAACTCCTTCGCCTTGGCCTGGTCGTTGTGGTTCTTCTTCAGCGCGTAACCCCAGACGGCAAGATATGTCCAGCGCGCCGCCCCGGAAGTTTTCGGATTTGCGGGAATCACGCCAATGCCGGGCTTTGCGAGATCGTCCCAATCCTTGATGCCTTTGGGATTTCCCTTGCGCACCAGGAACACGATCGTGCTGGTGTAAGGCGAACTGTTATGCGGCAGGCGTTTTTGCCAGTCACCGGGAAGCAGCTTCGCCTTCTCCGCAATCGCATCAATGTCATACGCCAGCGCGAGTGTCACGACGTCCGCTTCAAGGCCGTCAATCACCGCGCGGGCTTGCTTGCCCGAGCCACCGTGAGTTTGCTGAAGGGTCAAGGTATCGCCGGATTGCTCCTTCCAGTATTTGGCGAACGCGGCGTTGTATTCCGTGTAAAGCTCACGCGTCGG
>JBGPLJ010000323.1:0-4195 GCA_041486385.1 Steroidobacteraceae bacterium | reverse complement strand
GTTTTGCAGCCATATTCACCAGGCCGGCGAAAGAATGTGCCTTCATCTTTCGCATCACCTTCCCTCGGTGTGCCTTGACTGTGATCTCGCTGATGCCGAGCTCACCGCCGACTTGTTTGTTCAACAGGCCCGCGGCCACCAACGCCATGACTTCCAGTTCGCGACGGCTGAGTAACGCCTGGCGGTCCCGGAGTGCCTGCATCTCCGCCCTTTGATCAAGTGCAAGCTGGCTGCGCTCGATGGCGTTCCGGATAGCGCCGAGCAGCACGTCAGCGTCGAATGGCTTTGTCAAGAACTCAAGGGCTCCTGCCTTCATGGCTCGGACCGTCATCGGCACGTCACCGTAGCCCGTGATGAAGATGATCGGCATCTCAATCCGGTCGTCAGCGATGCGCTTCTGCAGTTCGAGACCATTGAGGTCTGGAAGTGTGACGTCGAGTATCAAGCAGCTCGGGGCCAGGACTCGTGGGCGAGCCAGGAAGTCCTGTGCGGACGCGAACGTCTCCGGCTGCCAGCCTGCGGAGTCGATCAGCAATTCCAGCGATTTGCGCACTGAGACGTCGTCGTCAACGACGAACACGATTGGTGTGGAATGCGGCATGGGTGATGACCTCGATCCATGGTCCGGTACGTTCACTGAACGCATAAGAAGCGGTGTTCATTCCACCTCAGCTGACCGTTTGAGCGCTATCACATCTTTCCATTAGAGACGGCCGCGTCGCCCTCCTGCAGGATTCGGGCCACGCATGGAAATCCCTCCCAATT
The DNA here is from genome assembly GCA_041486385.1 of Steroidobacteraceae bacterium. Classification (GTDB taxonomy): domain Bacteria; phylum Pseudomonadota; class Gammaproteobacteria; order Steroidobacterales; family Steroidobacteraceae; genus JBGPLJ01. The sequence continues at coordinate 3,430 of JBGPLJ010000323.1, read as the reverse complement.
TCACCGTTGCAGTGGTCGACGATGATCCGAGAATTCTCGAGTCGCTCGGAAATCTTCTGGAATCCGCGGACTATGCGGTGCGCTTGTTTGCCTCTGCCGCAACACTGCTTGAAAGCAATTGTCTCGCAGAGATCGATTGCCTGATCTCGGACATCGGCATGCCAGTGATGAATGGTCTTGAACTGGTGCGATTTGTTCACGCCACACGGCCGGAGTTGCCAATTGTCCTCATCACCGGTCACTCCGACATGCTGGATCGATTGCCGCCCATCGACCTGGGCCACTACTGCCTGTTCAAGAAACCGTTTGACGGGCAGGAACTGCTCACGGCTGTAAGCGGCGCTTTGGGGAGTCCACATCTCCATACACCCAAAGTGTGACAGGCACGCAACGGGCTTTGCCGTCCGGCCGACTACCTCGACGACGCGAATTTAGGGCGTATCATTCAAGCGCATCATGGCCGCGCCGCACCGCACACTTGTCGATGAGCGAGCGGGCAATCACCAGTCCGCTTCCGTTGTCCCGGAGGAACAGCGACTGATCTTCTCGACCTTGTCGCCAGGTCGCGTGCAGAAACGACTGGCGCTCGGTGTGGTGCTCGGCTTATTCATCGTTTTCACCTTGATCGAAGCTGGGCCGCTTTCGGGTGTTCGCACGCACCCGGTTGCCGCCTTCGTCCCAGCTTATGCGACGGCGATGTTCGTGTGCGATTCGATCACCGCAATCCTCCTGTTCGCCCAGTTTTCCGTTCTGCGCTCGCGTGCCATCCTTGTGATCGCGAGTGGATATCTCTTCACGGCACTCATCCTGATACCTTGGCTCCTGACGTTTCCACTCGTGTTCGGGCCAGCTGGCCTGATGGGCGGTCTGCAGAGTCCGTCATGGCTCTACTTTTTGCAGCACGCTGGTTTGCCTCTGTTCGTGATCGGCTACGCCTTGTCGAAGGATGCAGATCCGGGCGAACGAACCTGGGAGGGCACGACGCGGGCCGCGATCGCCCTGAGTGTCTTCGTGACGGTGGCCCTTGTTTTGGCGGCGGCATTTCTGTGCATAGCGGGCGCAGCATTGTTGCCGCGCGTGGTCACCGATTCACTCCACTTGAGTCCACTCTGGCCTTATGTGGGCACGCCCGTGGCGTTGCTGAGTGTCGTCGCCCTCGTGGTGCTCTGGACCCGGCAACGTTCGATGCTCGATCTTTGGTTGATCGTTGTCATGTGCCTGTACGCGGTCGAGATACCTCTAAGCTACTACCCCAGTCCGATCCGTTTCAGCATCGGCTGGTACACAGTCCGGGTCATCGGTTTTGTATCCAGTAGTCTCCTCCTGGTCGTCCTGCTGTACGAGATAGAGGCGCTTTATGCGAGGCTGCTCGGCGCGGTCCTGGCCCAGCGTCGCGAGCGCGCAGCGCGACTCATGACAGGGGACGCGGTCGCGGCGACCATCGCTCACGAGGTCAAACAGCCGTTGACCTCGATGATAACGAGTGCCAATGCGGGCTTTCGCTTTCTCGATCGCTCGATGCCCAATCTCGATAGAGCCAAGGAGGCTTTCAAGCAGATCGCCGCTGACGGCCATCGCGCAGGGGACGTGGTTGGAAGCATCCGCGCGATCTTCAAGCACGACGCCCGGACGAGAATCTTGCTCGACGTCAACGTACTCATCCGGGATGCGCTTGCCCTGGAACGCATCGATCTGCAGAAGCACCAGATACTGATCGAAGCCGAGCCGAACAAACAGCTGCCGGAGGTCCTCGGAGATCGAATCCAGCTCCAGCAGGTGCTTCTCAACTTGATCATGAACGCAATCGATGCGATGGCGACCGAGGATGAGCCGCGGGTCCTATGCGTCAAATCCGAGCCGCACGAAGGCGACGGAGTAGTGATATCGGTTGCGGACACCGGGACAGGAATCAGCTCGCAAGACATGGCGCGGATATTCAACCCGCTCTTCACGACCAAATCCGACGGCATGGGGATGGGTCTGTCGATCTGCCGTGCGATCGTAGAGGCCCACGATGGCCGGCTGTGGGTGACCCCGAACAGTCCCCGGGGTGCCGTATTTCAATTTACCTTGCGCGCGGGCCGTCCTGCGATCGCGCAGGTTTGATCCCGGAAGCGCAATCGGGACGGTGCCCCGCGATCATCGTTGCGTCTGCCGGGAATGGGCCATTGGTATCTCGAGCGTCCCAGCCATTCTCACCAGCTCGGCAAGCGATCCGGCCCCCATCTTCTGCATGATCTTGCCGCGATGAATCTGGATTGTGACCTCGCTGATGCCCAGCACGGCCGCAGCCTGTTTGTTGAGAAGACCGCTCACGATCAGAGGTAAGACCTCGCGCTCGCGTGGTGTCAGGTTCGACAGGCGCTGCTGCAACTCGGTTATTTCGGCACGCGTGCGCCTGGCGTCGCGATCCTGCGCGATGGCCGCATGGATCGCCCTTATGAGATCTTCCTCGCTGAACGGTTTGGTCAGGAAATCGACCGCGCCTGCCTTGATCGCGCGCACGGAAGAGGGAATGTCGCCATGTTCCGTGATGAATACGATTTTCGGGTGATCCTCCTGCCCGGTCTGGCTTTGGAGATCCAGTCCGTTAATGTCCGGGAGTTCCACGTCCAGAATCAGGCAAGCCGGCACGTCGGGCCTCGGATACGCGAGGTACTCAGCAGCGGAAGCGAACGTAACCACGTGCATATCAAAGGTCGCGAGCAGCTCAGATAACGATTCGCGAATCCGGGCGTCATCATCCAGGACTAAGACGACGTGGTCTTGTGGGTTCACTCGGAGGCCCCTGGAGATCAGCCGCGTTGCCGTGCCACGAGGATGCGGCAATCCACCGTCGGCGTCGACTGATACCAAGGTATCGACCGATACCATCGTGCAATCGAAGCGGACCTCCGCGCCTGCTTTGATCCCACCCGTGTAGTGAGCCTTCGTAGGCACACCCGAATCCAACCATCAGTTGCCAAGGAGTTCGTCATGCAAAAGATGCCAGGCCTCAATCGCCGTAGCTTTTGCGGTGCTACAGCGGCATCCGTTGCTGCGGGCACCCTGGGTCTTCCACTCTTATTCTCAGAAGGGAGCAAAGCCATGAGTGCAGTTGTACAGCCGAAGGCCGGCGATCCGACAGCGATCCGCCCGTTTCATGTGAATTTTCCGGAAGCAAAACTTGCTGATTTGCGCAAGCGCGTCAACGCCACCATCTGGCCTGACAAGGAGACGGTTCCCGATGCGTCGGAAGGCGTGCAGCTCGCGACGATGCAGAAGCTCGCGCACTACTGGGCAACGGATTACGACTGGCGTAAATTCGAAGCGCGGCTGAACGCCCTGCCGAATTACATCACCGAGATCGACGGGCTCGACATTCATTTCATCCACGTCCGTTCGAAGCACAAGAATGCGCTGCCGATCATTGTCACGCACGGATGGCCCG
>JBGPLJ010000322.1:0-4236 GCA_041486385.1 Steroidobacteraceae bacterium | reverse complement strand
CCGCCGCCGGGTTGTCGCCCGTGGTGTTCGCCACTTCGAGGGTCGCTCCGTTGGTGCCGGCGACCGCCGCCTGCCCGCGCAAGCGCACGTTCGCATACGAGTTGTTGCCCGCGCCTGCTGGCGTATTTGCGACGATGAACACCGTGACACTCGTGTCGATCGCGAGCGTGTTGATGTTGGTCGCCGTGTCGAACGCCGGGTCGTAGACGCCCGCCGTACCGCCCGCACCCGGATTATCGACAAACACACGCAGTGCGTTCATGTCGAAATTGTCCGTCTGCGTGAACAGCACCGTGCCCGAAAGATTCGACGCGCTGAGCGCGAAGCCTTCGGCGGCATTGGTGTTGTTGGTAACGGTAAACGCCGTGACACGATCGTTCTGTCCAGGGTTGACGCTGGTGGCGTTACCACTCAGCTCAGCCACCGTGAACAGCACGCGCCGGTCGACCAGAAACGCAGTGCTGACGCCATTGCCGACGCCCGCGTTCGAGTTGCCGGTCGGCGAGCTCTCGATTGCGGTCTGGGCAGTGCCGCCGACGCTGTAGTTGACCGTCGCGCGATTGTTGATCGTTGTGCCTGCGGCAGTGCCCGTAGCATGGGCACTTCCGAGGCCGAGCAGCCCGGCGAGCACGGCGAAAGTGCATGCCGCACTTTTGGCCGCGCTCTTGGGCTTCCATCGAATCTTTCCACGAACCGATATCATTTCGGTACTCCTCATGACAGTAGAAAAACCTGAGAACTTCTCCGGAACAGCAAGGCTTGCCTCATCAACACAACGCCGCCGGGTCCTTGCGCACCCGGCGGCGTCGCTTTCCCCAGAGCGGGAAAGCATTCAGATCCCGATCCCCGTGACCGGGATCACTCGAGCACGGCGCGAAACCGTGCATAGCCCTCCGCACCCGCGGCGAGCGGGTGATTCATGACCCAGCGAATATTGGTGTACTCGTTCGGGCGCGCCGCGCGCTCAGTGCCGTCGCTGTCCTTCTTGCGAAGCGCTTCGGCCTTGTCGAACTTGTAACCGCCGTCGATCGAAAAGCTGATCTCGGTGTTCGGGCCAACCGCAGAACCGGCGACGTACGCCATGTGCTCTGGCACCGGGTTGTCGACCGATACCTTTTCGGCCGGCTTGTCGCAGGTGTTGCGGAACTTGAGCGTGTAGATGACGGTGTCGCCCGGCACGACTTTCACGGCCGGCACGAGCTTCACCGTCTTCACGCCCTTGGCATCCGTCGACGCCTGCTCGACTTCAGCGATATTTTGCAGAACGATGCATCCGGGATCCGCCGCGCGGGCAGAGCCCGCGAGCGCGCAGATCGAGAGCGCAACGACCCCTGTCGATTTGAACCACCCCTTCGCCATGGTCATAGCCGTCACTCCTGTCAGTTGATGGTCACTTGGAACAAAACGGTCTGCGTGCCGGCAGCAGCCGCGAGATTGCCGAGATGCACGCGAACGCCCGGGTTGGCACCCGGAATGAATTCGCCGGCGTCGGCATCCGTCGCGTCGCTCAGTGCGACCGCATTCAGGCGCAGACTTCCGGGAACAAAAGTCGTGTTGGCGGGAATCGCATCGTCGATGACAGCGTTGGCGGCACTGCCGGTGCCAGTCGCATTGACGAGAATCTGGTACGTAATGCGCGCACCGGGTACAGGCTCTGTCCCGCCGAACGGATCGAGCACGGTGGCGGATTTGACGTTGCTCAACGAGACGTCGGAGACGACGTACTCACCGGTCGCATTCGATGACGCGCCGGAGCTGCCGACGACGGCGTCGACACCACCGGTTCCAAGTCCGGCGAAGACCGTACCGGGCGTGCCCGTGCCGGTCTTGGCCTGGGCAGAAAGCCGGCTGCGGCCGATGGCGCCATTCGCAAGGCCGGTCGGAATGTCGTTGACGACGAGCACGGTCACGAACGCATCGGGCACGAGCAGCGGATCGTTGGTGCCCGGAACGTAGGCCGTATCACCCGCCGTAAGCGTTCCGCTTGCGTCGGTATCGAAATAGATCGCCGGGCTCGATGGCGTTGGATCGAAGTTGTCACCGCCGATGACGCTCGTCATCGCCAGCTGGAAGGCTTCATCGCCGTTGCCGGTGTTGGTGACGCGCAGAACGAGTTCGCGGCGCACCTGGCCGCCTTGAACCGACACCGGTCCACTTTGCAGCGTCACGTTGACGTCGAGCCGTTCCGCAACGGTGATGGCATTGGTGTTGGAAGGCGTCGTGACCTGCGATCCGCCGACCGTGTAGGTCACCTGAGCCGTGTTCTGAATGCTGGTGCCCGCCGCCGTGCCCGCCGCCAAACTCATGCGGCTCACGAACAGAACGAGGCAGCCCGCCAGCGCGAGTTGCAAACGTGTCATTACGTCCTCTCCAAGTCCAGGCACCGCGCGTCATGCGCAGCCCCAACGTCATCGATGAGATCCCGGGTGTTTACCTGGGGCTCCCGCAAGACAATCCGCGACCAGGGGAAATCGCGGATGCGGGCGTGTGCTCGAGCACGGAGGCATTAGAACAACGGAATCCTTATGCCGCCGGGCGCCACCTCAAACTCTTCACATTCACCATAATGCCGCGGCGATAATAGACTGAATTGACAGGGGTTCTTGTGACTGCAGTCACAGTGGACCGCGCCCCGCGGCGACCGGATTCACGGTTGCGAACAGGCGTGGATTTGCCGCGTGAAGCGCGCGGATGCGGGGCTTAGGGGCGGAGAATTCGCGGCCCGGAGGAGTCAGCGCAGGGCCAAATCCAAAGTCAGCGCTGCAGTGTCACTGGCTATAATGCGTGGACACCTAGGTGCGGCGGCTGGAATCCGTGGACGAACGTTCGCTGGGCCCTGTTGCGGCAGTGGCCCGCGCAAGTGAATGTTCCGCTTTCCTCTAGCCGTGCCATCGCCGGAGAGTTTCGACCATGGCATCGCCTGCTGAACAGTTGACCGACCTGCACCGCCTGTCCAGCTCCGTTCGCGACTGGGTCGACGAAGTGCGCCAGCTCACGACGCCCGATCAGGTGTATTGGTGCGACGGGTCGGATGCGGAATATCGCAAGCTCATCGCGACTCTCGAATCACGCAAGGAACTATCGGCCCTCAACGCCGAGACTTTCCCCGGCTGCCATCTCTACCGCTCGCACCCCTCGGATGTGGCGCGTGTCGAGCATCTGACCTATGTGTGTACGCGGGACCGCGACGACGCCGGCTCCAACAACTACTGGATGAATCCAGGCGAAGCGCACAAGCGCATGGATGATCTCTTTCGCGGCGCCATGAAGGGCCGGACTTTGTACGTCGTGCCGTACTGCATGGGACCGATCGACTCGCCCTACGCGCGGGTCGGAGTCGAGATCACGGACAGCGCCTATGTCGTGGTCAACATGAGACTCATGACGCGGATGGGACGCCCGGCGCTCGAGCGTATCGCGCGCGAAAGCCGCTTCGTGAAGGGCTTGCATTCGATCGGCGATCTGAATCCCGATCGCCGCTTCATCATGCATTTCCCTGAAGAGCTCAGCATCCTGAGCTTTGGCTCGGGCTATGGCGGCAACGCGCTCCTCGGCAAGAAGTGTCATGCGTTGCGCATAGCAAGCTGGCAGGCACGCGATGAGGGCTGGCTTGCCGAGCACATGATGATCGTCGGCGTCGAGAATCCGCAGGGTGCCGTGCACTATGTCGCCGCCGCGTTTCCGTCTGCATGCGGCAAGACCAATCTCGCAATGCTGGTGCCGCCGGAAAGCTACCGCGGCTGGAAGGTCTGGACGGTGGGCGATGACATCGCGTGGCTCCACGTCGGCCCGGACGGACGGCTGTGGGCGATCAATCCGGAATCCGGATACTTCGGCGTCGTGCCGGGCACCAACCGCAAGACCAATCACAACGCGTACGACATGATTCGGCGTGACACGCTGTTCACCAATGTCGCCGTGACGGCCGATAACGAACCCTGGTGGGAAGGCCGCGACTCAGGGACGGCGGCCACCGATTGGCTCGGCAGGCCTTACGATCCGAAGAATGGTCCCGCTGCGCACCCGAATTCCCGTTTCACCGTGGCTGCGCACCAGAATCCATGGTACTCCCCGCATGCGGACGATCCCGCGGGCGTGCCCATCAGCGCGATCGTGTTTGGCGGCCGCCGCCGCGAACTCACCCCACTCGTGATGCAGGCGCGTAATTGGGCGCACGGCGTACTGGTTGGCGCAGCAATGGGTTCCGAAACCACGGCCGCAGCGGTCGGCGATGTG
>JBGPLJ010000321.1:0-4261 GCA_041486385.1 Steroidobacteraceae bacterium | reverse complement strand
CGGCGCGACCTTCGTGGTCGTGCTCATGCTGTTCGTCTTTGGCGGAGAAGCCTTGCGCGGCTTCTCCGTAGCGCTGCTCGTCGGCATCGTGGTCGTGACCTACTCATCGATCTACGTCGCGAGCTCGCTTGCGCTTGATCTCGGGCTCACGGGCAACGATCTCTTCCCGGTACGCAAGACGGCGGACGAACTCGATAAGATGCCGTGAAGGGCCAAGGTTCGGAGCCGCGTTGGCTGAGGTACATTCGGGACCGCCGTGATTGACCTCCTTCTCGATCCGCACGCCTGGATTGCGTTCCTCACGCTCGCCGCGCTCGAGATCGTGCTCGGCGTCGACAACATCATCGTGTTGTCGATTCTGGTAAGTCGCCTGCCAAAAGACAGCCAGCCGGCGGCGCGCAGGCTCGGCCTCGGGCTTGCGATGCTGACGCGTATCGCGCTCCTCTTTTGCATCGTCTGGCTTACGACGCTCACGGCGCCGCTGTTCGCGGCCTTTGGCCGGCAGGTGTCCGGGCGCGATCTGGTCCTCTTCGCCGGCGGACTTTTCCTGCTCGCCAAAGCGGTCAGCGAAATTCACGCCACGATTGAAGGCGCGATCGAATCGCGCAAACCGCGGGCGCGCGCGGCCTTCATCGCGGTGATCGTGCAGATCGCGGTGATCGACATCGTCTTTTCGCTCGACTCCGTATTCACCGCGGTCGGCCTCTCGAATCGGCTGCCGATCATGGTCGCGGCCATCATGGCCTCGGTCTTCGTCATGATGTGGCTCGCCGGACCGCTCAACGAATTCATCGAGCGGCGTCCGACCATCAAGATCATCGCGCTCGCATTTCTCATCCTGGTCGGCGTGCTGCTCATGGCGGAAGGCGCGGACTATCACATCGAACGCGGCTACCTTTATTTTGCGATGGCCTTCTCCGTCGGCGTCGAAATGCTCAACATCCGGCTGCGGCGGAGCCTCGACAAACATCCGCGAAATGACGGCGACTCGCACGACGGAGGCTGACGCACGGCTTGCCTCCGTCGGGGCTTGCGCCTAGTCTTGAACGACTACTGCCCACACAAGAATGGGACCGGAGAGAAAATAATGGCCAGCGGCCAACTGTTCGCAAAAAAATCGGTCGACCAGATCCAGGCGGAATTCAGCTCCGGAGAATTGAAGCGCACGCTCGGTGCCTTGAATCTCACGAGCCTCGGTGTCGGAGCCATCATTGGCGCCGGCATCTTCGTTCTCACGGGCAACGCCGCGGCGAACTTCGCCGGCCCGGGCGTATTGCTCTCCTTCGTCATCGCCGGCATCGCCTGCGCGTTCGCCGGGCTTTGCTACGCGGAGCTCGCGTCGACAATGCCGGTTTCGGGCTCGGCCTACTCCTACTCCTACGTCACGATGGGCGAAGTCTTCGCCTGGGTCATGGGCTGGCTCCTGCTGCTCGAGTACGGGGTCGCGGCATCCACGGTTGCCTCCGGCTGGACCGGTTATGTGACTTCACTGCTCTCCGACTTTGGCGTGCATTTCGCCGGGGGCGTGACGGAGTCGACCCTGAAGTTGCAGGGTGGCGTGCTGCAGGTCGGCTCGAGCGTCAATGTCATCGGTGCCATAGGCATCCTCGCGGTAACCTCATTGCTCGTGATCGGCGTGAAGGAATCGGCGTCGGTCAACAATGTCATCGTCGCTATCAAGATCACGGTGCTGATCGCCTTCATTGCGGTGGGCGTGTTCTACGTGAACTCGGCCAACTGGCATCCGTTCATCCCGACCAACGAGGGTGGTTTCAGATACGGCTTTCAGGGGGTGCTGCGCGCCGCCTCGATTATCTTCTTCGCTTATGTCGGCTTTGAGGCGGTCTCCACCGCCGCCGGCGAAGCGCGCAATCCGCAGAAGGACCTGCCGATCGGCATCATGGGTTCGCTCATTATCTGCACCGTGCTCTACATGCTGGTCGCCGCCGTGATGACAGGCGTTGTTCCCTACAAGGAACTGGCGGGCGGAGCGCCGATCGCCATTGCGATCGATCGCATGAATCCGCAGTGGGCCGTGATCCACTGGGGCCTGACCGAAAACGGTCAGCTGAATCTGCTCGCGTTTCTCATCAAGATCGGCGCTTTTACCGGACTCTCCTCGGTGATGCTGGTGCTGATGTACGCGCAGACCCGCGTTTTCTACCAGATGGCGAAGGATGGGCTCCTGCCGAACGTGTTCTCGCGCGTCAACCAGAAGTTCAAAACGCCGGCGGCAGGCACAGTCCTGCTCGGCATCGTGATCGCCATTGCCGCCGCCACATTGCCGCTCGACGTGCTGAACGATCTGGTGAGTCTCGGTACCGCCGTCGCATTCTCGATCGTTTGCATGAGCGTGCTTTATCTGCGCAAACGCCATCCGACCATGAAGCGCCCGTTCGAAGTGCCGTGGTACCCATGGACACCCATTCTCGGGGTCTTCTTCTGTCTCGTACTGATGATGGGGCCGATCCTGACGGACATCCTCTCGAAGGCGCTCAACTACGACATCCTCGGCCACCTCATCGGGGCCCCGGGCGAGGTCAACAAGGATCCGATAGCGATGTGGATTCTCGTCGGCTATTTCGCGCTCGGCGCGTTGGTGTACGCGCTCTACGGCTATAGACACTCCAAGCAGCGCGGCGTGCGCGTCTAGTCAGGAGAAGCCGCCGCGGGAATCTAGGCTTCGCGCAATTCCTCGGGCACGAAGGGTCCGAGAGCCGCGACCATGGCGTCGAACACCTTGGGCGTGCCGGCGATGACGTTGCCGCCCTGCAGGTATTCGCGGCCGGTCAGATTGCCGATGCGTCCGCCGGCCTCGGTGATGAGCAACGTCCCGGCCGCTGTGTCCCAGGCGTTGAGCCCGATCTCCCAGAAACCATCGAGCCGTCCGGCCGCTACGTAGGCGAGATCGAGTGCCGCAGAGCCCGGCCGCCGCACGCCCGCGGCAGTGGACATGATGACGCGCATCATCGAGATATAGGGCTCAAGCCACTTGCTGTTCGCCCGGTACGGGAAACCCGTGCCGATGAGCGCGCCTTCGAGTTCCTGCTGCTTGCTGACGCGCATCTTGCGGCCTTCGACCTGCGCCCCTGCGCCGCGCGAGGCGGTGAAGAACTCCTGGCGCATCGGGTCGTAGACCACCGCCTGCTCGAGGCGGCCGCGCCGCTCGAAGGCAATCGACACGGAGAACACCGGGTTGCCATGCAGGAAGTTGGTCGTCCCGTCGAGCGGATCGATGATCCAGAGATTCTCATCGTGGCCGCTGCGCCCGCTTTCCTCGGCGAGGATCGCGTGATCGGGGTGCATGCGGCGGATGGTCTCGATGATGTCCGCTTCGGCCAGACGGTCGATTTCACTGACAAAGTCGTTCCGGCCCTTGCTCGACACGTCGAGGCTGTCGAGGCGCGAGAGGCTCTTTACGATCAGGTCGCCGGCACGGCGCGCGGCTTTGACCGCGATATTGAGAATGGGCTGCTGCATGGGTGATTATTGTCCGCGAAGATCCGCGAGAGGCCGCGAAGGCGGGGCGATTCCCGCAGCGGGGCGCTAGAATATCAAAGAAGCGCGTGTACTGCCCCGGATCACACCACCCTTGCCACCGCTATTGTTACCGCTTTGGTGCAATCGCAATGACTTGCCCCGTTCGTATCGTCCTGGTCGAAACCAGCCATCCCGGCAATATCGGAGCCGTCGCTCGCGCCATGAAGAACATGGCATTCGACGATCTCTGGCTCGTGCGCCCGAGACTCTTTCCGGACGCGGAGGCAACGGCGCGAGCATCGGGCGCTGTCGATGTGCTGGACGCCGCGCATGTGGTCGACGATCTGCAGCCAGCGATCGCCGACTGCGGTTTCGTGGCCGCCACCACGTCGCGCCCCCGGATCCACAATTGGAGCGTGCTTACGCCGCGCGATCTTGCGGAGCGGGTGGTCGCGCTCGGGTCGGCGACGCGCGCCGCTCTGGTCTTTGGCTCGGAACGCTATGGACTCGACAACGACGCGCTCGAGCGCTGTCAGGCGCTCGTCAAGATCCCGGTCAATCCGCTGTACGAGTCGTTGAATCTTGCGATGGCGGTGCAAGTGCTGTGCTATGAAATCTTCGTCGCAAGCTCCAAACCCGTCTCCGTCTCACAGCAGGAGATGCCGCTCGCGACCCGCGACGAGCTCGAACGCTTCTATGCGCACCTGGGCGAGGTCATGACCGAGGTGGATTTCCACGACCGTACGGGTGGCGGGCATCTCATGACGCGCATCCGCCGCTT
>JBGPLJ010000320.1:0-4263 GCA_041486385.1 Steroidobacteraceae bacterium | reverse complement strand
ATCGAAGTGCGGCAGCACTTCGATCTCAAGGCAGCCAAGGCCGCGAAAATTCTCTCGCTCGGCAATCACGGTGCTCAACGGGTGGTCGAGAAGGCGGAACAACGAGACGTTTTCGGTCAACAGCATGGCGCCGCCGCTTGCCGCAATCACCGCTCGGCCTCCCGAGACTTGGGTCTTCAGCCAGCTCGACAAATGCTCGTTCTCGAGCGCCCCGCAAAACTCGAGCGGACTGCCCCCAGGCAAATACAAAGTCTCCGTGGCTCCAAGGGATAAACTTGGTTCAAGGGGGCGACCCACCGGACGGACGCTGTCAAACCCATAGGTCGAGAATTGTATTCGGCACTCTTCAAACCGCGATGCGTCGGCATGGGGTGCAAGCCATGCGATTGACGCCGCCCCAAGTGCTTCCCTCAGATAGGCGCCAACGGCCTCATTGCCGGATAGAGGGAAGCTACTGGTAAGGATGACGTGCATGACCTCGGCTCAGCCTGCTTGAGCCGCCGGGCAAGCGGGTGAAACCCGCGTGCCAAGGTCGGTCTCGAATGGCTGGTTAGTCCACGAGACGCCGACGCCCGGCGATGACCGGCTGAAAGAAGACATCGCTAATTCGCTAGCCACGAAGTAGAAGTGCAGATCGTAAATTGACCCACGCCATTCCCACATTTGCATCTCAATGCGGCTGCCACCAGACAAAGACCACGCAGGATTCGCCGTTGATGTACTGACTATGGCCCCTCAGGACCCCACGGAATGGAGGCAAACAGCACGAGTCGAGAAATAATGGCCGCCATGCAGGTGGCCGTCAATCCATGGAAATACCTCCAATCGCTCTTCCTTGACGCGTTCAAGGTCCCGGCGATACGGGCCGATGTAGGCTAGTTGAACCTGACGTACTCGAAGTCGACCGGCTGGCCGTTGATGCCTGCCGCTGGGGGCGAGATCCAATTGGCGAACTTGCCAGGCTCCGTGACACGACCCATCAGCGACTGTACGTATGCACGGTCCTCCGGCGTCGGCAGCCAATGCCTTGAGTTAGCGCTCCACTCGCCCTCATCGATCAGCCTGCCCTCGGGCGAGAATCTTAAACCTGCGAGCGCACCAATCTGGCGGTTGAATGCCTTGTGCGGCACCTGCATCGCGAATTCGACGCCGAACTTCTGGATCCCTTTATTCCAGGCCTCGACGCCTGCGATCGAGTCCTGAATAAAATCGTCGCGCAGTCGCTCATTGAGCGCGTTCAAAGCCGGTGCGTCGCGCGAGAGAATCCTGCCGTCGACCGACTCGAGCACGGGATAGCTCGCGTCCTTGAGCACATGGTCGTCCTTGATCTTCTCTTCGAAATAGCGGCCCTTGAGGCCCGTCGTGTAGAAGGTCGCGGCGTTCGACGACAGGTCGGCGCCAAAGAGATCGATCGTGACGCTGAAGTGAAAATTCAGGTAGCGCTGAATCGTCGGCAGATCGATCACACCGAGCGCCCGCAAACGATCCACATCGTAGGTACGCTCGCGTGCCATGACTTCGCAAGTGCGCTCGATGATGCGCCGGATGCCGTTGCGGCCGACGAACATGTGATGTCCTTCCTCCGTCAGCATGAAGCGCGTTGTACGCGCGAGCGGATCGAAGGCGGACTCGGCGAGCGCGGAGAGCTGGAACTTGCCATCGCGGTCCGTGAAATACGTGAACATGAAGAACGCCAGCCAGTCCGGCGTCTTTTCGTTGAAAGCACCGAGAATCCGTGGATGGTCCGAATCGCCGGAGCGGCGCTCGAGCAGCGCCTGCGCCTCTTCCCGTCCATCGCGTCCGAAATAGCGATGCAGCAGATAAACCATCGCCCAGAGATGACGGCCCTCTTCGACGTTCACCTGAAAGAGATTTCGCAGGTCGTACATCGAGGGACAGGTGAGCCCGAGGTGACGTTGCTGCTCGACGGATGCGGGCTCGGTATCGCCCTGCGTGACGATGATGCGACGGAGGTTGCTGCGGTATTCGCCCGGCACTTCCTGCCAGGCCGCCTCGCCCTTGTGGGCACCGAAGCCGATCTTGCGATCCGCGACGGCGGGATTCAGGAAAATGCCCCAGCGATAGTCAGGCATCTTCACGAAGCCGAAATTCGCCCAGCCTTCCCTGTCGACGCTCACCGCCGTTCGCAGGTACACGTCGAAATCGCGCGAGCCGTCGGGACCCATCTCGCCCCACCAGTTGATGAATCCGGGCTGCCAGTGTTCGAGCGCACGTTGCAGCGTCTTGTCGCCCGCGAGATCAACGTTGTTCGGAATCTTCTGGCTGTAGTCGATGTTCATCAGACGCGCTCCCAGTTGAATTGCGCTTTGCTGCCCGTGCCAAAGACTTTGAGCGCGCCCGCCTCGCCGACCGCGTTCGGTCGGATGAAGATCCAGTTCTGCCAGGCGGTCAAACGGCCGAAGATCCGCGTGTGCATCGTCTCGGGACCGCCGAAGCGCAGGGAAGCCTCGAGGCCGCTGAGCGCATCAGGCGAAAGACTGGCACGCTCCTCGATCGCAAGACGCAGCTCATCGTTCCAGTCGAGCTCGTCGGGCGTCGCCGTGACGAGGCCGAGCCGCAGCGCTTCATCCGCGGCAATGCGCCGACCCACGGTTGCACCCGCGGCTTCGACGCTCGGGGCATCCGCATAGAATCGCGCAGTCAACCGATCCGTGCCGGCCACGGTCGGATACTGGCCGAAATTCATCGTCGACAGGGCAATCTGCGGTGCAGCCGCAGCGTCCGGAGCATGCAGCATGTAAGTGCGATCGGCGGCGAGCGCCAGCTCGAACAATGTGCCGGCGAAGCATGACTGCAGATCGACGACCGCAAACAGCGTCCGCGAGCTCACTTCGAGCCGCGCCAGAGTTCTGCGCAGCTGACCGATCGTTTCGCGGACGAACCAGTCCTCACTCAATCGGGAGAGCGTCTCGTCAGCCGCAAGGACGTGTTCCTGTGTACCGCGAGTCATCAGGATCCACGTACCAATCTCGAGCTCGTTCGACCGCAGCAGCAGAATGGCATCGTCGAGTTCGCGCGCCATGGCGAGCGGCCACCACGACACCCCGCGCGCCTTGATCCCGGCGAGATCGGTGGGCTCCTGCGCTTGCGGTCCCGAGACGGTGAGCGTCGCGGTACGCTCCGCCCGATTCACGATCACGTCGACGTGCGCGTAGTGGTAACCCGTTTCATCGATGGTTCGCGTGAGCGGCGCGAGCTCGACGCCGCGTTCGTTGGCTGGGCGCACGCCGCCGCTCGCGAGCGCGAGCGCCCGCTCCTTCACCTTCGCCGCAAATTGCTGGGGTTTCGCCAAATCGTCGACGAGACGCCACTCCTTTGCGCGCGCTCCGCGCACGCCCTCCGTGAGCGTGCAGAAGATATCCGCGTGGTCGCGCCGCACGCGCCGCTTGTCGGTGAGGCGCGTCAGGCCTCCGGTACCTGGCAACACGCCGAGCAGCGGCACTTCCGGCAGGCTGACCGCCGAGGAACGATCGTCGATCAGCAGGATTTCGTCACAGGCGAGCGCGAGCTCATAGCCGCCCCCCGCCGTCGTGCCATTGCAGGCTGCGATGAACTTGATTCCGCTGTAGCGACTCGAGTCTTCGATTCCGTTGCGTGTCTCGTTGGTGAATTTGCAGAAATTCAACTTCCAGGCATACGAGGACAGCCCCAGCATGAAGATGTTGGCGCCCGAGCAGAAGATGCGATCGCGCCCACTCGTGAGAACGACACTGCCAACCTCCGGATGCTCGAAGCGGATGCGTTGCAGGGCGTCGTGCAGCTCGATGTCGACGCCGAGATCGTAGGAATTGAGCTTCAGACTGTAGCCGGGCCGGATGCCGCCGTTCTCGTCGACGTCCATGGCGAGCGTCGCCACCGGACCGTCGAATGACAGCTTCCAGTGACGATAGCGGCTCGGATGCGTGTCGAACGTGACCAACGAACGCGACGGATCCTTCATCGAAACGGCGGGCTGCGCCATGATTTCACCTCAACCGACCGCGTCCGCGGCA
The DNA here is from genome assembly GCA_041486385.1 of Steroidobacteraceae bacterium. Lineage (GTDB taxonomy): Bacteria > Pseudomonadota > Gammaproteobacteria > Steroidobacterales > Steroidobacteraceae > JBGPLJ01. The sequence goes on along the minus strand of JBGPLJ010000320.1, from coordinate 250 downwards.
ACGGCTTTCACCAGACGCTTGAGCGCCGACAGACTCTGCTGCACCGTCTGGCCCGACGTACTGAGCTCCGTGTCAGCCTGACCGTAGAGGGACTCGCGCGCCGCGAGGATATTCTTGAGATCCCCCATCGCTTCCGAGTGCCCCGCCATCGGGCGCATATCGCCCTGTGCGATGACGCGCGCCATGTGTTCCTCCGGCCTGGCCCTGACCCAGATCGTAAAGCAATTCGCCAGCAGCAAATTGTAGGTCT
>JBGPLJ010000319.1:0-4294 GCA_041486385.1 Steroidobacteraceae bacterium | reverse complement strand
GTCGCCAACATGTCGGACGAAGACATCTGGCACCTGAATCGCGGCGGCCACGATCCGAAAAAGGTGTTTGCGGCATATGCCGCGGCGGTTGCGCACAAGGGCGGCCCGACGGTGATCCTGGCGAAGACCGTAAAGGGCTTCGGCATGGGCAAGGCGGGCGAAGGCCAGAGCATCACGCATCAACAGAAGAAGCTCAACGACGAGGCGCTGCTCGCCTTTCGCGATCGCTTCAACATTCCCGTCACCGACGCGGAAATCGCGGGACTGCTCTTTCGCAAGCCGGCGGCCGAAAGCGACGAGATGCGCTACCTGCAGGAGCACCGGGCGACGCTCGGCGGCTACCTGCCGCAGCGGCGCAACAGCGCGCCGCCGCTGGTCGTGCCGCCGCTGCAGTCGATGCAGGCGCTCCTCGAGGGCACCGGCGATCGCGAGATTTCGACGACGATGGCGCTCGTGCGCATTCTCTCCGCGTTGCTCAAGGACAAGAACATCGGGCCGCACATCGTGCCGATCGTGCCGGACGAGGCGCGCACCTTCGGCATGGAGGGCATGTTCCGTCAGGTCGGCATCTATTCCGCGGTCGGACAGCTCTACACGCCGCAGGACGCGGACCAATTGTCCTATTACCGCGAGGACAAGAAGGGGCAGATTCTCGAAGAGGGCATCAACGAAGCGGGATCGCTCTGTTCCTGGCTTGCCGCCGGCACGGCCTACACCAATCACAACGTGAACATGGTGCCCTTCTACATCTTCTACTCGATGTTCGGCTTTCAGCGAGTGGGCGATTTCATCTGGGCCGGCGGCGACGGCCAGGCGCGCGGCTTCCTCATCGGCGGCACTGCGGGACGGACGACGCTGGCGGGCGAGGGCCTGCAGCATCAGGACGGCCACAGTCAGCTCGTCGCGACCACGGTGCCGAATTGTGTCGCCTATGATCCGGCTTACGCGTATGAACTCGCGGTCATCGTGCACGCCGGCCTCGAGCGCATGTATGCGAAGCAGGAGGGTGTCTTCTATTACATCACCTGCATGAACGAGAATTACGTGCAGCCGCCGATGCCGACCGGCGTCGAGCAGGGCATTCTGAGCGGCATGTACCTGCTGCAGATCGGTGGCCGCGGACGCGTGCGCGTCACGTTGATGGGTTCGGGTACGATTCTGCGCGAGGTGCTGGCCGCCGCCGAGATTCTCGAGAAGAACTACGGCGTGCCGGCCGATGTGTTTTCCGTCACGAGCTTCAGCGAGCTCAGGCGCAACGCCCTCGACGCCGAACGCTGGAACATGCTCCACCCGGCCTCTCCCGCAAGACAGACCTACGTCGGTCAATGTCTCGGCGAACGCTCCGGGCCATTTATCGCGGCGACGGACTACATGAAGACCGTGTCCGATCAGATTCGCCAGTGGGTGCCGGGCCGCTACATCGTCCTCGGCACCGACGGCTACGGGCGCAGTGATTCACGCGCGGCGCTCAGAAGGTTCTTTGAGGTCGACCGCCAGTACGTGGTTGTTGCCGCGCTCAAGGCGCTTGCCGACGACGGTAAGATAGATGCGGCCACCGTGTCCAAGGCGATCGCTGATTTTGGCATTGATCCCGCGAAACCCAATCCCCTGACCGTTTGAAGATTCACACGCACTGAACCTGCCGTGCCCGCTACCAACGTCATCGTCGTGCCCGATATCGGCGACTTCAAGAATGTCCCGGTGGTCGAAGTACTGGTGAAGGTGGGCGACGACATCGAGCTCGAGACGCCGCTCATCACTCTCGAGACGGAAAAGGCCACGCTCGATGTCCCGGCGACTGCCGCCGGACGCGTGGTCGCGGTCAAACTTCGCAAGGGCGACAAGGTTTCGCAGGGCGCACCCATCGTCGAGCTCGCTGCCATCGAGCGTGCGGCAGGCGATGCTCCGGCCGCCGCACCCAAGGCACCGGAATTGAGGGCGCCGCGGCCCGCAGCAACCAGGCCCGACGACGTCGAGACGGGGAGTGAACCTACCGTGCGGCATCCGGCGTTGCGCGCGCGCGAGGATTCGGCTGCCATGCGCACTGCGGCGCCGGCCGGCGCCAAGCCGGCTGCGGCATCAGCGACACCGCGGGCTCCAGCAATAGCCGCTCCGCCGAGCGCTCCACGGGTGTCGGAGTACGTCGAGACGCAAGTGCTGACGCCGTCAGAAGCGACTGCGCCGGCGATTCTGGACGAAGTCGGCTTTGCGAAGTCGCACGCGAGTCCGTCGGTGCGGCAGTTCGCGCGCGAACTTGGGGTGGAACTTGCGCGCGTGCGCGGCAGCGGCATGAAGGGCCGCGTTACTCAGGAGGACGTGAAGTCGTTCGTGAAGAGCGTACTCACGGGTGAGCGCGTCGCGGCTGCCGCACCCACGAGCGCACTGCCGGCGGTTCCGAAGATCGACTTCGCCCGTTTCGGTGCGATCGAAGTCAAGCCGCTCACGCGCATTCAAAAGATCGCAGGGCCGCGTCTGCATGCAAGCTGGATCAACATCCCGCATGTCACCCAGTTCGACGAGGCCGACATCACGGATCTCGAAGCGCTGCGCAATCAGCTGAAGACCAAGGCGGTGCAGGAGGGCATCAAGCTCACGCCGCTCGCCTTCGTGCTGAAGGCCTGTGTACGCGCGCTCACTGAATTTCCGCTGTTCGCAAGCTCCCTCGACGCGAGCGGCCAGAACCTTGTCTACAAGAAGTACATTCACCTGGGATTCGCGGCGGACACACCCAACGGCCTCGTGGTTCCAGTCATCCGCGATGCCGATCGCAAGGATATCTACGAGATCGCGCGCGAGCTCGCGGCGCTTTCCGCCAAGGCGCGTGACGGCAAGCTGTCCCCTGCCGAGATGCAGGGCGGTGTCTTTACGGTGTCGAGTCTCGGCAGCATCGGCGGTACCGGCTTCACGCCGATCATCAACGCGCCGGAGGTGGCGATTCTCGGCGTCGCGCGCGCAACGATGAAGCCCGTGTATCAGAATGGCAGCTTCGTGCCGCGGCTCATGGTGCCGCTCGCGCTGTCCTACGATCACCGCGTCATCGACGGCGCGGTCGCCGTAAGTTTCACGACTTTCCTCGCGAAAATTCTGAACGATGCCCGTGCCCTGACAGAGGCGATTCCGTGAGTGAGCCCGTCCGTGGGTGAACCCGCCCGTGAGTGAACCCGTCCGTGATTGAACACATAGTCCTCGTACCGGATCTCGGCGACTTCAAGGATGTCGCTGTGGTCGATGTGCTCGTTCAGCCGGGCACAGTCGTTGAGAAGGAAACGCCACTCATTACGCTCGAGACCGAGAAGGCGACGATGGATGTGCCGTCGGACACCGCCGGCAGAGTCGTCGCGGTCCTGCTGAAAAAAGGCGATCGAATTTCCAAAGGCGCGCCGATCGTCCGACTGGACGTCGTGGGCGGTGCGCCAGCGGCGACCGCTGCGCCTGCGTCGCCCACCGCGGCCGCCCCAATTGATGTTCCGCCGCCGGCGGTGCAGCCGCGGGCTGTTGTTCCATCCATGGCTCCATCCGCGGCGACCCAGTCGTCGGTCGCCGCGAAAGCGCGCGTGAGCCCCGATGATCACCTGGTCGTGCTGGGCGCGGGACCTGGCGGCTATACGGCCGCCTTTCGTGCCGCGGATCTCGGCCTCAAGGTGACGCTCATCGAGCGCTGGCCGAAGCTCGGTGGCGTCTGCCTCAACGTCGGGTGCATTCCTTCGAAGGCGCTCCTGCACGCGGCGCGCGTCATCGAGGAAGCGGAATCGATGGCAAGCTGCGGCATTGTCTTTGGCAAGCCACGCATCGACGTCGATGCGTTGCGTGTCTGGAAGAACAAGGTCGTGGGCAAGCTCACGAGCGGCCTCGTCATGCTGGCGAAGCAGCGCAAGGTCGAGGTGCTCAAAGGCACGGCACGATTTCTCGACGCCAACAACCTGGAGGTACGCGACGGCGAGAAGCGCACGGTCGTGCCGTTCAGCCAGGCGATCATCGCGGCTGGCTCGGAGTCAACGAAACTCCCGGGTCTGCCCGACGATCCGCGCATCATGGATTCCACGGGCGCGCTCGAGCTCGAGAATCTGCCGAAACGCCTGCTGGTCATCGGGGGCGGAATCATCGGGCTCGAGATGGCTTGCGTCTACGATGCGCTCGGCGTTGAAGTCTCGGTCGTCGAGCTGACCGCCGCTCTCATGCCCGGCTGCGATCGCGACCTCGTGCGGCCGCTCGAGAAGCGCCTGCGCACCCGCTACGAGGCGATCTTGCTCGGCACCCGGGTGCAGCGCATTGAAGCGCTCGAGGCGGGCCTGCG
>JBGPLJ010000318.1:0-4322 GCA_041486385.1 Steroidobacteraceae bacterium | reverse complement strand
GGATCGAGAAGGAGGTCAATCACGGCGGTCCCGAATGTAACTCAGCCAACGAGGCTCCGAACCTTGGCGCTTCACGGCATCTTATCGAGTTCGTCCGCCGTCTTGCGCATCGGGAAGAGATCATTGCCCGTGAGTCCGAGATCAAGCGCGAGCGAGCTCGCGACGTAGATCGACGAGTAGGTCACGACGACAATACCGACGAGCAGCGCCACGGAGAAGCCGCGCAAGGCTTCTCCACCAAAGACGAACAGCATGAGCACGACCACGAAGGTCGCGCCGCTCGTGATGACGGTCCGGGACAACGTCTGATTGATGGCGGCGTCGATCAGGTCAAGCGGCGGGGCGCGCCGCGATTTCTCGAAATTCTCACGAATCCGGTCGAACACGACCACCGTATCGTTCAGCGAATGGCCGATGACCGCCAGCACCGCGGCGAGCGCCGGCAGGTCGAAGGTGAGACCGCTCACCGAGAAGAAGCCGATCACCACGATTGGGTTGTGCATGGCCGCGACGGTCGCGCCCACACCCAGCCGGTACGTGTGAAAGCGGACGCTGACATAAAGGCCGATCAGGAGGAACGTGAAGAGGAGCGCGAGCGCGCCATTGTTCGCAAGCTCGCGGCCCACCTGCGAACCCACCGAATCCGCGCGCCGCAATATCACGCCCGGATCGAGTGTCGAGAGCGCACTCTTAATGTGATTGCCGACTTCGGCGCCGGTGACGGTCTCGCCCTGCGGCGGCAGGCGCACGAGCACGTCCCGCACCGTATCGACGATCTGCACCTGCGGCTCCTTGAAGCCCTGCGCAAGCAGAATCTGCCGCACTTGCTCGAGGTTGGCCGGCTGGGTGAATCCCACTTCGACTTCGACGCCGCCGGTAAAGTCGATGGAGAGATGCAGGCCGTGCACGACGAGCGAGGCGACGGATGCGAGCACGAGCAGCGCCGACAGGCCATACCAGCGGCGTCGCAGGCGCATGAAGTGCAGCGTCGGTACTTTCTTGAAAAATTCCATGGCGGCTCGCTGTCCGATTCTGCCGGGTTAGATCGAAAGCCGGGCAATTTCCCGGCGCCGCGTGTAGATGAGGTGAATCACGACGCGGCTACCGATAATAGCGGTGAAGAGCGACGTCAGAATTCCGAGCGTCAGCACGACCGCGAAGCCGCGCACGGGGCCGCTGCCGAAGGCCCAAAGCACGACACCCGCGATGAGCGTGGTGACGTTGGAATCCGCGATCGCCGTGAATGCCCGGTCGAAGCCCTTGTCGATCGCGGCGCGCGGCGAGACGCCGTTGCGCAATTCCTCGCGGATACGTTCGTAGATGAGGATGTTCGCGTCGACCGCCATGCCGACGGTGAGCACGATGCCGCCGATGCCGGGCAGGCTCAGCACCGCGTTGATGGCGGATAGAAATGCCGTGAGCAGCACGACGTTCGAGAGGAGCACGAGGTTCGCGACCAGGCCGAACACGCGATAGTAGATCGCCATGAATACGAAGATCGTGAGCATGCCGAAGATCATGGCGTTCATGCCGCGGCGGATGTTGTCCTCGCCGAGGCTCGGGCCGATCGTGCGCTCTTCCACGAGATAGAGCGGCGCCGCAAGCGCGCCGGCGCGCAGCAGCTTCGCAAGCTCCGGCGCCTCGGCGGCCCCAAGACCGGTGATCTGGAAATTGTTGCTGAATACGCCCTGGATGGTCGCGTCGCTGATGACCTCTTCCTTGGTGCGATCGACGCTCACCTTCTGACCGTCGACAATCTTCTCCTCGCGCAACTTCTCGACATACACCACGGCCATGCGGTGCCCGAGATTCGCGCGCGTCGTCTCACCCATGCGGCGCCCGCCGCGATTGTCGAGCTTGACGTTGACGGCCGGGCCTTCCTGGCGCATCTCGAACGAGGCGTCGACGAACTGATCGCCGGTCGCGATGATTTCGCGCTTGAGGAGCACGGGCCCGCCGTTGTCACGGCGCAGGTAGAGCTTCGAGCCAAGCGGCGCGACGCCGCGAGCCTGCGCTTCGGCTGGATTGTTGATCTCATCGACGAGATGCACTTCAAGCGAGGCGGTGCTGCCGATCCTGCGCTTGGCGTCCGTCGGATCGTCGACGCCCGGCAGCTGAACCGCAATGCGGTCGCGGCCCTGGCGCTGAATCTGGGGTTCCGAGACGCCCAGCTCGTTGATGCGATTGCGCAGCGTCGTCAGGTTCTGGTCGATGGCGTAGTCGGAGCGCTCACGCACCATCTGCTCGGTTACGCGCGCGGTGATCGACGGCGCGGCCGGGTTCTCATCCACCCGGATCTCGAGTTTCGAATTGACTTTCTCGATGACCTTGCGCGCATCGTCGATGCTCTTCGCATCGCGCAGCGTCACGCGGATGGCGTCCTCCTGCGTTACGGCGTCCTTGACGGGCACGATATCGGTGTACTGGATCTTCGCTTCGCGCAGGCTCCTGCGCAGATCCTGCTCGATCGATCCTTCGAGCTGCTTCACCGCGCCGGGAATGTCGACCTGGAAGACGAGCAAGGAGCCGCCACGCAGGTCGAGACCGAGCTTCATGGGCTTCAGTCCGAGCCACTGCATCCAGCCGGGCGTGCGCGGTGCATTGGTGAGCGCGTGGTTGTACTGGTCCTTTACGCCCTCGCCCTCGAAGACATCCTTGGCCTTGAGCTGTTCGGTCCGGGAAGCAAAACGAATCAGGAGATTGCCGTTCTGCAGCGCTGCGCTCGCGAAGCTCACGCCCTTCGCGTGCAGCAGATCCTCAATGCCCTTGGCGCACGCCGCGGTGCACGCAGGCTTGTCGCGCCCGGCAAGCGCGACTTGCAGGGCCGGGTCCTCGCCGAACACATTCGGCAGGGCGAGCAGCAGACCGAGGAACGTCAGTCCGCCGACAAGCCAGTATCTCCACCGTGGGAAGTCGGTCATCCGCCGGAACTCCAGAGCCTCAAGCGCTCTTGATTGTGCCGTTCGGCATCAGACCTGCGATTTGCGCCTTCTGCACCTTGATGCTGACGCCGTTCGCGATCTCGAGCGTCACGAAGTTATCGCTGACGTCAGTGATCTTGCCGAGGATGCCACCGGTCGTGACCACCTCGTTGTCCTTGCCAAGGGAACTCAACATCGCGCGATGCTCTTTCGCGCGCTTGTTCTGTGGCCGGATCAGCAGGAAATAGAAGACGACGAAGAACAGGCCCATGAAGATGAGCATCTGCATGCCGCCGCCCGTGCCTGTCGCGCCGCCCGCTGTCTGCGCGTAGGCGCTTTGAATGAAGAAATCCATGAATGCAGACCTTTATCTAGTTGGTGTCTCGACCCGGTCGATGCTGCCTTTGCGGGCAGCTGTCAAAGGGTCCCGGAAAAATGGCGCGGCATTATGCCACAGGCTCGTCGGATTGCCTGCGAGCGGCAGAAAAGCGCTGCGCAAACGCCTCGAGCTCTCCCGCTTCGATGGCGGCTCTGAGGTCCCGCATCAGGCCAAGATAGTAGTGCAGATTGTGCAGCGTATTGAGGCGGGCGCCGAGGATTTCCCCGCATTTGTCGAGGTGCCTGAGGTACGCGCGACTGTAGTTGCTGCAGGTATAGCAATTGCACGCGGGATCGAGCGGGCCCGTGTCGCGCTGATAGGCACTGTTGCGGATATTGACCACTCCGACGCTCGTGAAGAGGTGCCCGTTGCGCGCGTGCCGCGTCGGCATCACGCAATCGAACATATCGACGCCGCGCAACACGGCCGCGACGATGTCCTCAGGCCGGCCGACACCCATGAGATAGCGCGGCCGGGCGCGCGGGATCGCCGGCAGTATGTGATCGAGCATCGTGTTGCGCTCGGCTTCCGATTCGCCGACCGCAAGCCCGCCGACCGCGTAGCCCGCAAAACCGATCGCCTCCAGGCCCGCAAGGGATTCGCTGCGCAGCTCGGCGTGCACGCCGCCCTGGATGATGCCGAACAGAGTGCCCGGCGGGTTCCCCGAGTAATAGGCGTCGAAGCTGCGCCGCGCCCAGCCGAGCGACAAGGTCATCGACGCACGCGCGTCCTCAAGCGAAGCGGGATACGGCGTGCACTCATCGAAGATCATGGCGATGTCGGCGCCGAGGTCGCGCTGCACCTGCATCGAGACCTCGGGCGTCAGCAACACCTCCGACCCATCGACCGGCGAGCGGAAGCGCACGCCTTCGCTGCCGACTTTGCTGAGATCGCGCAGGCTGAAGACCTGAAATCCGCCCGAGTCGGTCAGGATCGGTCCGGACCAATGCATGAACTCGTGCAGGCCACCGTGCAGCTTCACGACTTCGGTGCCAGGGCGCAGCATCAGATGAAATGTGTTG
>JBGPLJ010000317.1:0-4341 GCA_041486385.1 Steroidobacteraceae bacterium | reverse complement strand
GTCGAGCTCACGAGTCTCCGCGAGATAGCGCGCGCAGGCGGGGCAATTACGCGCATGCTCGAGCGCGCCCGGGTCGAGATGTTGCGGGTCGGCGCCCGCGGCTTTGCGAAATTCGAGGCAGCTCATCGTCATTCGGCTCCGTCATCCACCGGCTCGAGCCCAAAGTGCTTGCGCAACTGGTTGCGCGCCCGGAAGAGCCGCGTCAGCACCGCGCCCTGCGTCAGCCCCATGTGCGTCGCGATCTCCTGCGTCGTGTAGCCGAGCAGCACCTGCAGCACCAGCGGCTCCCGATAGTCCTCATCAAGACGAAAAATCGCCTGCCTCAGGTCCTCCGTGTCGCGCCCGTCGGCGCTTGCGAGCACCGGAGCTTCGGCTGCGATCAGATCGTTCACATCCACCGTCTCGAACCTCTTGCGTTCGTACATACGCGCGTGTTCGCGCCGGGCGATGGTCAGAAACCACTGTTTCGCAGCGCGTTCGTCGCGCAGATGCTCCCAGGAGCGCCAGGCCCTCAGGAGCGTCTCCTGCACGACGTCCTCCGCGATCGCACGATCGCGGGCGAGCCAGAAGGCGAAGCGAAAAAGGTCGGGCCGCAACCGCAGCGCCAGTGCTTCGAACCGCTGGCGCTCGTCTCTCCCGTCAGCGTCGTTAATCATGTATAAAGACCGGCGATCGCCACTCGGTATTGCGGTTGAGGCCCGTAACTATGACCGCAATGCGGGGTCGTGCCAACCCGCAGGACCTGCCGACCCAAGGAACGAGCCGCACGCCCATGCAAGCATCCGCTGCCGAGCCCGATCGATACGCCATCGTCGGTCATCCGGTCGGGCACAGCTGGTCGCCTTTCATCCATGGCATGTTCTCCAAACAGACCGGCCAGGCGGTGACCTATCGTCTGCTGGACCTGACGCCGGAGCGTTTTCGCGTCGGCGCGATTGAGTTCTTTACGACCGGCGGCAAGGGCCTCAACGTCACCGTGCCCCACAAGCAGGCGGCGGCGGAACTCGTGAACGAGCTCTCGCCCCTCGCGGATCGTGCACAGGCTGTGAACACCATCAGCATGCGGGGCAACGAGCTGATCGGGGACAACACCGATGGCACCGGGCTCCTGCGCGATCTGACCGAGAATCTCGGCTTTCCCGTGGCCGGCAAGACCATCCTGATCCTGGGAGCCGGTGGCGCCACGCGCGGCATCCTCGAGCCGCTGCTGGCCGCTGCGCCGGCGGCCGTTCTGGTGGCCAATCGCACGCGATCGCGCGGTGAGGAGCTCATCCGCAGCTTCAAGGATCTTGGAGCCATCCGGGCCGTTGGGCTCGACAGCATTCCGGATACGCAATTCGATCTCATCATCAATGCAACGTCCGCGAGCCTCAGCGGCGAGACCGTTGCGATACCGAACGAAACCGTTTCGTCCGCCACGCTCTGCTACGACATGTCGTACGGCAAGGGCGAAACGCCGTTTACCAGCTGGGCCAAGGCGGCTGGCGCCGGCCAGGCCGTCAAGGGCTGGGGCATGCTCGTCGAACAGGCTGCGGAATCCTTTCTGATCTGGCGCGGCGTGCGGCCCGACACGCGCCCCGTTCTGCAGGCGCTTGCGCGTCTTTGAATTTCCCAGAGCGCCGCGCCATGTTGAATCCGCTTCTCGATCTCGAGCAACTACCGCGCTTCGACAGGATCAACGTGACTCATGTCGAGCCCGCCCTGAGGCAGGTGCTGGCCGAGAATCGCGCGACGCTCGAGCGCCTCCTGAAGCAGAGCGATCTCACGTTCGCAACACTCGTCGAACCCATGGAGGAGATGCAGCATCGGCTGATGCGCGTGTGGTCACCCGTCTCGCATCTCAATGCGGTCGCCAACTCGGAAAGCCTGCGGGCCGCATATAACACCTGCCTGCCGCTGCTCACCGAGTATTCGACGGAGATCGGGCAGAACGAAGCACTCTTTCGCGCCTACACGGCGATCGAGGCTCAGCAATCCACGCAGCTCGACCCGACGCAGCGGCGCCTCATCGAGCACGCGCTCCGCGATTTTCGGCTTGCGGGCGTCGGTCTCGATCCCGAACGCAAGGAGCGCTACAAGGCCATCATGCAGGAGCTCGCGACGTTGCAGGCTCGCTTCGAGGAGAACGTCCTTGATTGCATGAACGCATGGTCGCGCAACTTTGCGGATGCCAGGGAGCTGGTGGGACTGCCGCCGCATGTGCTCGAGCGGGCGCGGGAAACAGCGCGCGCGCGCGGCGTGGAAGGTTGGGTACTCACACTCGATCAACCGAACTATGTCGCGGTGATTACGCACGCCGAAAGCGAAGCGCTGCGTCGCGAATTCTACGAAGCGTGGCAGACGCGCGCGGCGCCCGGACGCCACCACGATGCCCGCTTCGACAACGCTGCCCTCATCGAATCGATCGTGCGCTTGCGGCATGAAGCCGCGGGACTCATTGGCTACCCAAGCTTCGCGGCTCTCTCGCTCGCCACGAAGATGGCGCAGAGCGTCGATGAAGTGCTGGGTTTCCTCAGGGAACTCGCCGATCACTGCGTGCCCGTTGCGCGGCGCGAGTTTGCGGATCTGGAAGCGTTCGCCGGCCGGTCGCTCAATGCCTGGGACGTTGCGTTTTACTCGGAGCGGCTGCAGCAGGAGCGTTGCCATATCGCCGAGGAAGAACTGCGCCCGTATTTTCCCCTGCCGCGCGTATTGGCCGGGCTCTTTCGCGTGGCCGAGCGGCTCTACGGAATTCACATGCGCGAACGGACAGGCATACCGCTCTGGCACGCCGACGCGCGCTACTTCGATGTGCTCGATTCCGGCGAGCGCGTGGTCGGTGGCTTCTATCTCGACGCTTGCGCTCGTGCCAACAAACGCAACGGCGCCTGGATGGACGAATGCATCGGACACAAGAATTTGGCTGGCCGGGAAGTCGCACCAGTCGCTTACCTGGTCTGCAATTTCTCGCCGGCGGCGCCCGGCCAGCCCTCGCTCCTCACCCACGATGAAGTGGTGACGTTGTTTCACGAATTCGGCCACGGACTGCACCATCTGATGACGACCGTGCCCTATCCGAGTCTCGCCGGCATCAACGGCGTGCCGTGGGACGCCGTGGAACTGCCGAGCCAGTTCATGGAGAACTTCGCGTGGAGTCCTGAGGTGCTGGGCTGGATTTCCGGACATTTTGCCTCGGGCGAGCAACTTCCCGCTGACAAGATGCAGCGGCTGCTCGGTACGCGCACGTTTCTCGCTGGCATGCAGGCGGTGCGCCAGATCGAGTTCGCTTTATTCGATTTCCGCATGTACGCCGAATATCGGCCCGAGCGCGGCGTCCACGCCGATGAAATCATCGAAGAGGTGCGCGCGCGCGTTGCCGTTGTCCCGCATCCGGCATTCAACCGCTTCGCGCACAGCTTCACGCACGTGTTCTCCGGCGGCTACGCCGCAGGCTATTACAGTTACAAATGGGCGGAAGTGCTGGCAGCGGACGTGTTCGCGGCGTTCGAGGAGTCCGGCATTTTCGCCGAGGACGTGGCGCAGCGCTTTCTCGCCTCGATTCTCTCGCGCGGCGGCAGCTGCGACGCGCTCGATGCGTTCGTTGAATTCCGCGGACGCAAACCCGACATTCGACCTCTTCTCAAACAGAGTGGAATAGCCGCATGACAAAGTCTCTCCTCGCGCTCATTCTGCTCGCTGCTCCGCTGGTTGCCTCGGCGGCAGATACCGCCTACGTCAGCGACAAGCTCGTCGTGGGTGTGTACGCGACCGCGACCACCGAAGGTGAACGCATCGCTCAGCTCGCAACCGGCGACACAGTGGAAGTCGAGTCGCGCGAACAGGAGTTCACGCAGGTGCGACTCGCGGATGGCCGTGAAGGTTGGATCAAGAATTCGTATTTGAGCGCGGAGCCCCCAGCGGCGAGCAAGATCCCGGCGCTGCAGGCGGAGCTGCAGAAACTGCGAGCCGCCGCGGACAAGGGCGCACAGACGAGCGTGCAGTCGCCTGCCGATGCCAAACGCATCGCCGAATTGCAGAAGGCACTCGAAGCCGCGAAGTCGGAACTTGCGACGCGCGCCAAGGCGGCGCCGGCAGCGACGCCAGAGGCTGCGCCAGCCGCAACGCCGGCCACCCACACGGATGACGAGCTCGGGATCGAGCCGATCGGCGCTGATGTGGCGTATCGGCGCAAGGCCTGGGTGTGGGGCTGCCTCGCGGCCCTCCTCACCTTCGGCATCGGCTTTGGCATTGGCTGGTGGGTGCTCGATCGCAGGATTCGCGCTCGCTATGGCGGTCTGCGCGTTTATTGAGCGCCGCATCCGCGATGCAAGTCGCCACCTGGAACGTCAATTCGCTGCGCGT
>JBGPLJ010000316.1:0-4357 GCA_041486385.1 Steroidobacteraceae bacterium | reverse complement strand
ATCTCATCATCGTCGACCTTGAGCACGTTCCACGCGAGCGCGGTCTCGGTAGACGGCATCTGTCCGCCCGGTCGTCGTGTCTTCAGCGTGATTTCGATGTCGGCCGCCAAAGGCGAGCTGCTGCCTTCAAGTGCAACTTCCAAAAGTTTCGACAGGTCGTCAGCGGTTGAAAGGAGCGCTCCTGCGGCATCAAGCGCGCCCCTCTCCGAACCTTGAATGGAATGGCCGTCATTCGTATAGCCCGAAGCGCTGCGCCGCTTCATCTCCCGTGATCTTTCAAATCGCGTGCTCCGCATCCCAAGGGGCTCAGTAATGCGTTGACGCACCAGTTCCTCGTAGCTCATGGCTGCGTTGCGTGAGAGCGCCTGTCCCAACACTCCGTACCCGACATTTGAGTACTCATAGCGGCTTCCCGGAATCTCGCGAAGCTCATAGGTTGAGAGAAACTCATAGAGGAGTGCTGGCGTATATCCGTTGTATTTGTTCTCTGGATCCTTGGAGATGAGATTGGTTGGCCGCAGTGGTAAACCCGAGGTGTGAGTGGCCAGATCGACCAACGATATCGGCCGGCCACTACGCGATGGCAATCGCATCCCCTCCGCGGGTAGATAGCGCACGACTGGATCGTCCAGCCCAAGCTCATGAAGCCGGACCATGTCTGCCAGGACCAGAGCGGTAAAGACCTTGGTTACCGACTGGATCGCGAAGACCGTGTCGCCATTCACGGCACGCGAGTTGCCCGCAGCGAGTGTGCCGTAGGCAATTTCCCGCCTGCCGTTCGGCGTCACGATCGCAATGATGGCGCCGGTTCCTCGATGCTGCACATCGATGCGTGTGACAAGCATCTTCTGTACTTCCGAATTCGTCGGAAGACTTGTTGCGGCAACTTGGGCGAATGCGGTTGAGGCAGCTAGCGCAGACGCAATGATTGTTGCGAGACAGCGCGCTGCATTTCGGAAAATCGGCGTCGGGGTCGAATGTCGCCGTAACGGCATTGCGGGTTCCGATCGTGACCGTGCAAGTGCGCCGCGAACCAGTATAGGCGGGTCCATTCAAAATGCCATTGACCCAACCCGTGGAAGCTCGAATACTCCGGGCGAATGAGCGTCTGGGACCGCATCAAAGAACACAAAGTCGTCCAGTGGACGGTCGCTTACGCCGCTGCGGCATACACGCTGTTGCATGCCATGGAGATGGTGAGCGACGCGCTCGAATGGCCGCACATCGTCGTCCGCATTCTGACCCTTCTCCTCATCGTCGGTGTGCCGCTGGTCGCGACGCTGGCGTGGTATCACGGTCATCGCGCGCAGCACCGGGTGAGCGGCCCCGAACTCGCGATCATCACCGTGCTGCTGATCATCGCGGGCACCGTCCTTTGGCATTACGGCCGAGCGTCCAGGGGGCACGCAACGGCCATCGAAGTCGCGACGCTGGCGAGCGCCCAGCCTGCGCCTGCGGTGACGCCGGCGAAAGCGCCGGAGAAGTCGATTGCGGTCTTGCCGTTTGCCGACATGAGCGAGAAGAAGGATCAGCAGTACTTCGCCGACGGTATCGCCGAGGAGCTGCTCGATCTCCTCGCGAAGACACAGGGCTTGCAGGTCACGGCGCGCACCTCGTCGTTCTACTTCAAGGACCGGCGGGCGACGATTTCCGACATCGCAAGGACCTTGAACGTCGCCAATATCCTCGAGGGGAGCGTGCGCAAAGAGGGCACGACCGTTCGTGTGTCGACCCAATTGATTCGCGCCGTCGACGGCGTGAACTTGTGGTCGGACTCCTACGACCGGGACGTCAAGGACGTGTTCAAGGTCCAGGACGAAATCGCGGGGCAAGTGGTCGCCAAGCTGAAGCTCACGCTCTTTGACGCAGCGCCGAGTGGATCGCGGACGGCCAATAGCGAAGCCCACAACCTCTATCTGCAGGGCATCTATTTCATGGACCGGGACACCGACGAGACCTTAAAGAAGGCGATCGACTGTTTCGAACGCGCGCTCGCGCTCGATGCGAGTTACGCGCCCGCCTGGGCGGGTCTTGCTTTCGTCTACGTCCGCCAGCTGGCCAACGGCTACATCGGCGTCGCCGAGGGGGCCGACCTTAGCCGAGCGGCGGCTATCAAGGCGATTGAGCTCGACCCCACGAACGGCCAGGCCTACGCCTCGCTCGCCACCGTGCAGATGTTCTTCGATCTCGACTGGCCCAAGGCATTGGCGACGACAGCCAAAGGACGCGAAGTCGATCCCAATAATTCCGTTCTGTTGATGACTGCAGGAATCCTGGCACGCCGCCTCGGTCGGGACGAAGAAGCCGCGGCCATCTTCGAACGCGCGCTCGAGCACGATCCCGTCAATCTGCTCGTGCGCCGCTACTACGGGAAAACCCTGTTTCAAGCCGGCCGCCTCGACGAGGCGGAGGCGCAGCTGCGCCAGGTGCTCGCCATGAATCCCGCGCAACCGGCCGCCCACTACGATCTAGGCCGGATTTTGCTGGTGAAGGGCGCGACGGACGCGGCGGTCGCGGAATTAGAGGCGGAGAAATCTCCCGCGTGGGTCGCGTACGGTCTGCCACTTGGTTATTTTGCGCAGCATCGTGCGGCCGCGACCCAGGTCGCGATCGCCGAGCTCTTGCGCCAGTCGAAGGGTGCGGAATTTCAGGTGGCCGAGGCCTACGGCTACATGGGCAATACGGACGAAGCCTTCAAGTGGCTCGACGCCGCTTACGTCAACCGCGATCCAGGACTCGCCTGGCTGCTAGGCAATCCGTTCCTGAAGAATCTCGTCGGCGATCCGCGCTACAAGCCGCTGCTGCGCAAGTTGAAACTGCCGGATTGAGCGAGCCGCGTCGCCGCTCGCGGACTTCAGCTACGAATGACGGTGGAGGCAATCAGGGCCTGACGATGTCCGCTGACACGAAGAAGCTCTACAAATTCGGGGGAATGGCGTTCATTCTCAGCGGCTTGTTGTTCCTTTGCCGGGGCCTCCTGGATCTCGTGGCGGGGCCGCCACCTTCAAATGGAGCGGACATTCTCGCGTGGGTTGCGTCAGAGAAACTTGCAATCGCGCTCGTCAGCGAGGTGCTGTTCTTTGCGGCAATGACCCTGGTCCCCGCGATCATTGCGCTCTATCAGAGTCTGGCCACGACCGATCGAGTCAAGGCAACAACAGGTTGCGGGATCATCGCGACGGTGATTCCGGTCATCGCCATGTCGCTCATTATTCACGGGCGTCTGGTTTACCCGGTGTATGGCATGCTTACGACTTCACCTGATGACGCGGCACTGATCGTCGCGGTCTTCTACGGTGGAATGCACGCCGTCGGGCTGATGATGGCGCGCCACCTTCGTGCTCAGTCTGGCAATGCTGCGCGGAGTCTACGGGAAGCGAATCGCCTATCTCGGATTCGCTACTGCTGCGCTCGATGTCATGGGCGCGTATCCCGATGCCATCGGGTCCACCCTGACGCTGGTGTGCCAGGTGTTCTTTACTGCGTGGTTCGTGGCGGTGGGCGCCAAACTCTACCGAATGCCCGCGAGTTAAGGGAAATCGCTGCTGGAGAGTTCGGTGACGAGACAAACCAGACGCATTGTTACGGGTCATGACGCCAGCGGAAAGTCGGTCATCCTGACCGATGGGCCGCCCCCGCAACACCACGGGATGCGGGGCGCCGCTGTCGGCGCAGAGTTCTTCGAGATCTGGAACGCCTCGAAGGCCGTTCCGATTCTCACGTCAGTGGAGGCGCGCGAGCCGAATGAGCGTGAGTTCACGATCATGCCTGTTGCCGGCCACCTTCTGCGCATTCTCGAAGTCTATCCGCCCAAGGACGGAGGTCAGCGCACGGTAATGCACCGGACGAAGACACTCGACTATGTCGTGGTGATTGAGGGCGAGCTCATTCTCCTGCTCGACGACAGCGAAGTCGTCTTGCAGGCGGGCGATGTGGTGGTCCAGCGCGGAACGAATCACGCCTGGGAAAACCGATCCGACAAGATCGCGCGCGCGGCGTTTTTCCACATCGATGCGCAATTCAGCCATGAGCTGCTCGCAACACTGCCAAAGCCGCTGGAACTCTTGCGCTAGGGTTCTGGCGGTCGTCTAATCCGCGACACCTTTTGCGGAGCTCCCCATGAAGTACTTCTTTGCCCTCGCGGCCACGATGGTTGCATTTTCCGCAACTGCCGCGCCGCCCCAGGACACACCAGCCGGCGAACAGCGCTTTCGCGAGCTGTACAAGGAACTTGTCGAGACAAACACGACCTTTTCGGCCGGGAGCTGCACGCTGGCCGCTGAGATGATTTCGGAAGTGCTTATTGTAGGGTTATTTTGTTATAGTTTGTTTATTTTTTTGTGGTCGCCGTTTCATT
>JBGPLJ010000315.1:0-4359 GCA_041486385.1 Steroidobacteraceae bacterium | reverse complement strand
CTTCGGCAGGCGACCCGCCGCATGCCGTGCGCCCACAAGAAATTGCTCGGCATCCGACATCTGGCCGGCTTCGGCGCGCAGGAGCGCCAGGCGTGTGAACGGCGGCCAGCCCGCCTGGCGGCGCTCCTCAATGGCGCTTCGGGCGAAGCCCTCGTAGCCATGCTCGATCAGCTGCGTCAGCAGCGCGTGATTGGGAAATTCCGTCTGTATCAGCACTTCGCCCGCACGCTCGGCGCGACCCGCCCGGCCTGCGACCTGGGTGATCGTCTGCGCGAGGCGTTCGGCCGCCCGGAAGTCGGCGCTGAAAAGACCTTGATCGGCATCGAGCACCACGACCAGCGTGACATCGGGAAAGTGATGGCCTTTCGTCAGCATCTGGGTGCCGACCAGCAATCGCGCTTCGCCGGATGTCACGCGCTCGAACGCGGTTTCCATCTCGCCCTTGCGTCGAACGGCGTCGCGATCGAGGCGCACGATCGGCGCGGCGGGAAACATGCGTGCGAGCGTTTCTTCGACCCGCTGGGTGCCTTGCCCGACCGGTTTCACGGGCCCGTTGCACGAACCGCAGACGATCGGAATGTCTTCTTCCACGCCGCAGTGATGGCAGCGCAGACGTCCCGAGGCAAGGTGCACGGTCAAGCGCGAGTCGCAGTGCCTGCACGGTGCCATCCAGCCACAGTTGGTACAGAAAAGCGCCGGGGCGTAGCCGCGCCGATTGAGAAATACGAGGACCTGCGCGTGGCGGCCCAGGTGCTTGCCGATCGCAACCAGCGTTGGTGCGGCAAGACCCTGCTCGCTTGCGTGTGCGCGCAGGTCGATCACGCGCTGCACGGGGGGCTGCGCCGATCCGGTGCGCGTGGGCAGGCGCAACAGGCCATACCGATTCTGGTCCACGTTCGCTAGGGTCTCGAGCGACGGTGTCGCGGAGCCCAGCACGACGGGAATCTTCAGTCGCTGGGCGCGCGCCACCGCGAGATCGCGCGCCGAATAGCGGAATCCTTCCTGCTGACGGTAGGACGCGTCGTGCTCTTCGTCGACGACGATCAGACCAAGCTCTGCCAGCGGCGCGAGCACCGCAGAGCGGGTACCGATGACGATACGAGCCGCACCTGAGCGCGCCGCGCGCCATGCGGAAAGACGTTCGCCGTCATTCAAGCCCGAATGTAGAACCGCAAGCTCGACATTGAAGCGCTCGCGAAAGCGCGTCAGCAGCTGCGGCGTGAGGCCAATCTCCGGCACGAGCACGAGCGCCTGCGCGCCGCGCGCAATCACCGTTTCAATAGCACGCAGGTAGACTTCGGTCTTGCCGCTGCCGGTGACTCCGAACGCAACGTGGACGGCGAATGTCCCGAGCGTCGCTTCGATTGCTGCGAGCGCTGCCTGTTGATCGGGATTCAAGACCGGCCCGTTTGCGACTTCAACCGTTCGTGCCGGCGCAGCCACTCGCGGCTGTTCGACGAGCTCGATCCATCCACGCCTGGCGAGTTCGCGGACAGCCTCGCGCCAGGGTGTCAGGGTTTGCGCGCTCGCCGGGCCCTCGCTTGCAAGCCTGGCCAGCAATTCGTGCTGGCGCTTGGCGCGCTTCGCTGTCGCCGCAAGTCCTTCCGACTGGCCACTTGCCGTGATGCGCCAGCTCTCGGCAATCTCATCGAGCGCCGCTCCGCGGCGCAGCGCCACCGGCAGGGCGGCTGCCAGCACTTCGCCGATCGGGTGGTGGTAATAGCGGGCTGCCCACAGCAGCATTTCGAAAGTGGAAGCGTCCAAGAGCGGGTCGGCGTCCAGCACCGCGCTTGCCGCGCGCACTTTCGTGGCGGCGATGGCGGGTTCCTCAGAGATACCCGCGACGATGCCAATGACGCGCCGCCGGCCGAAGGGGACCTGAACGCGCACGCCGACTTGCGGCGCATGCCGGCCGGCGTTTGGCGGCTCCCAATAGTCAAAAAGATGTCGCAACGGTGTATCGATTGCGACCTTGAGCACGCGCGGACGACTCATCGCCGGGGGCTCCGGCAATATGTCCACAAAACCTGTGGATAACGCTGTGGACTAATGGCTTTCGATGCGTGCAAGTGGTCGCCCGGCGTGACAATCGTGCTCGTCTGCTGAAAAAACGCGCAAGGTGAGCCTGCGCATCCCGTCACATTCTCCCACGCTCGCGGCCGCCCGAAACCCAAGCCAATGATTTGCGTTCGGATTCCGTCCGGCCTGGCCTGTCAACCGGCCCCGGCCGGCCTCGTTATACGGCGCATGTCGACGAACACCGTGGAGGGCGGGTCGTCATGGGCTGGAGGCGGTACTCGTGTCCATCGGAGCTTCGATGCTACGCTCGGGCGCCCTTGCTCGGCAGCCGGCAGAACGGGAGTCAGCTCTGGACGCGACGCGCGAACTGGAACAGTTTCTGGCGAGTGTCGAAAAACGCGCATTCAAGATCGCCCAGATCGCGATTCGGGACGTGGATGACGCGCTTGATATTGTGCAGGACGCGATGCTGCAGCTTGCGCGCCGCTATGCAGCCCGGCCACCCGATGAGTGGCGGCCGCTCTTCTACCGGATCCTGCAGAACCGGATCCGGGATTGTCAGCGGCGGCGCCTGGTGCGATCGCGGATCTTCGCCTGGTTTCCGGGACGGCAGGACGCCGAAGGCGAGGAGCTTGGAGACCCGATGGACCTCGCGCCTTCGCAGGAGCCTGGTCCGAGCGAGCGGATGATGATGTCGGGAGCGCTCGAGGCCCTGGAAACGGCGGTGGGCCGGCTCCCGAAGCGACAGCAGCAGGCGTTTCTGCTCAGAAACTTCGAAGGTCTCGACGTCGCGCAAACCGCTGCGGCGATGGGATGCAGCGAAGGCAGCGTCAAGACACACTATTTCCGCGCGGTACAGACCTTGCGCGAGGCACTGGGAGAGCATTGGTGAGTGAGAGCGGCGACAGCAAGCAGCGCGATTTCGAGACTCGCAGCCGCGAGCTTTTGCACAACGGCGCGGATGGGCTCAGTGCCGAGGTTCG
Organism: Steroidobacteraceae bacterium; assembly: GCA_041486385.1. Classification (GTDB taxonomy): domain Bacteria; phylum Pseudomonadota; class Gammaproteobacteria; order Steroidobacterales; family Steroidobacteraceae; genus JBGPLJ01. The sequence continues at coordinate 1,357 of JBGPLJ010000315.1, read as the reverse complement.
TTCGCGCCTCACGCAGGCGCGTTTCAAGGCGCTCGAGGAAGCGCAGGCACCGTCGAGCCCGGCCTGGGTTCGCGTGCTGGTGCCTGCGGGCGGACTTGCGGCTGCCGCGCTCGTTGCGGTCATCGCCTGGCGCGGTGTCGTGGGGAATCCTGAATTTCCGGCGAGCGAAGCCGGCCGCGGGGATGCGCTCGAAGTGGCTGCGATGGCCGATGACTACGACGCGCTCGAGGACGATGTCGAGTTCTATCAATGGCTCGATACCGAGCCGGACGCCAACAGCCCCGATGTGGCCGGCGTCGGTTGAGACCATGCGCATCCTGAGTGCGCTGTGCGCGGCTGCGGCTACCTTGCTCGTGCTCCCGTCGTTCGTGCGCAGTGCCGAGCCGGTCGCGCCGGTCGATGATGACTTTCTCGAGTTTCTCGGCGCGGCCGACAGCGATGATCAGGAGTGGAATGAGTACATGGCTTCTCCCGCAGCGGACGCTGCCTTGAACAAGTCCGGCACGAATCCAAAGACTCCGACGGCGCCGGTGAAGACGCCCGCGGAGAAGGAAGCAAGCCAAGGTGCTTAACCGAAAGTCCTCAACAATGTTGCGTAGATTCAAATGGTCCTGGATGGCGTTGCTCGTGCTGGCTGTGGCCCCGGCATTGGCAGATAGCACGGCGCAGACTGGCGTTGAATGGAACTCGTTGCCGCCCGGCGAGCAGAAGCTCCTGTCACGTTTCCACGATCAATGGCAGACGTTGCCGCCCGCGCGTCAGCAGGTGCTCGAGCGCGGCGCGCAGAGATGGATCGCGATGACACCCGAGCAGCGCGAGGGCGCGAAGGCACGCTTTCAGCGCTGGAAACAGCTGTCACCCGGCGAGCGCCAGGTGGTGCGTGAACGCTGGCAGAGGTTCCGTGATCTGCCGCCGGCGGAACAGCAACGCATCCGCGCGAGCTTCAAGCGCTTCCACCAGCTCACGCCGGAACAACGCGAGCGGCTGCGCAAGCGCTGGCGCGAGTTGCCGCCCGAAGACCGCGCGCGTCTGCGCGAGCGGTTGCGGCAGCGGCGTCAGGAGCGGGGCGGCTGAGCGTCGGGATTCGATACGTTGAGGGCATTTTCGATTGCCGTTATGCATACTTGTCGTGCCATTGAGTCACGGGATAACGTCAATGCGTATGGTGCTCGTCTGCCTTGTTGTCCTCGCTGCAATCGGTGCGTTGCTGCCGCCGTTCTTCACTGGCGGCAAATGCACTGCCGAGTTCGACGCTGCGGCGGCGGAAATTGACGGCCTGAAAACAGAGCTCGCGACGGTCAAGCAGGCACGGGCCTACCTGTCTGCGCATTCAATCCCGTTCACTGAAATCTCGGCG
>JBGPLJ010000314.1:0-4381 GCA_041486385.1 Steroidobacteraceae bacterium | reverse complement strand
TGCTGCGCCTCGATACCGGGGAGTCCCTTCCGCTCGCCGGAAAGGCTTACGACACATTGCTTTATCTCGTCGAGCACGCAGGAGAGCTGCTGGACAAGGACGTGCTCCTGCACGCGATCTGGCCGGGCGTGATCGTCGAGGAGAACAGCCTCACGCAGATCGTCTCCTCACTGCGTCAGCTCCTGGGCGAGGCGCGCGGCGAGAACCGCTACATCGCTACCGTTTCACGCAAGGGCTATCGATTCGTCGCCAAGGCCACGCGGCGTGATGATCTCGCGCAGCCGGGTGGCGCGTTGACGAGCGCCCCATCGCCCTCCGGTGCGGAGCCCGCCACCGCGGGGAGACGGTTCGGACTGCTCTTCGCGGGCATAGCGGCGCTGATTGTCGTGATCGCCGCAATTGCGTTCCTTTTCAGGCCGTCCGCGCCCCAGCAGCCGGCCGCTGTCGCCGGCCAGACCCTGGCCATTCTTCCCTTCAAGCCACTGTTGCCGACCGACCGAAATGAATCCCTCGAGTTGGGCATGACCGAGTCCCTGATCTCGAGTCTGGGTCGCTACAGTCCGCGGGCGATCAGCCCACTAAGCTCGGTCCGCCGATATGCCGCGCTCGACCAGGACGCGATTGCGGCAGGCCGCGAGCTGGCCGTCGACACGGTGCTAGACGGTTCCTTGCAACGAAGAGGAGATCGTCTGCGCGTGTCGGTGCGGTTGTTGCGCGTAGCGGATGGAAAGCAGCTCTGGGCGCAGAGCTTCGATCAGGAGTTCACAACAATCTTTGACCTGCAGGACGTCATCGCTGAGAGAGTCGCCCAGGCGCTGGCGGTGCGCTGGGCCGGCGGGGCGTCGACGCGCGGGGCTCCCTACACCCGAGATCCCGAAGCGTACGCGCTCTACGCGAGTGGCCGACTCGCCTGGACACGACAGACGGAACCGAGCCTGCTGCAAGCGATTGTTTTCTTCGAGCAGGCCATTGCGCGGGACCCGAACTACGCACTCGCCTACACGGGTCTTGCCGACAGTTACGCGGTCCTCGGCGTTTTCGGCATACGCGCTCCACATGAAGTTTTTCCCAAGGCGCGCCAAGCGGTCGACAAGGCACTGTCGATCGATCCGGACCTCGCGGCGGCACATTCTGCATTGGGGCACATCAAGGTGCAGTACGAGCATGATTGGGAAGGTGCCGCCCGGGAGTATGCGCGCGCGATTCAGCTCGACTCGACATTGGCAGTGACGTATCACCGGCGCGGACGCTTGTACGCGATGCAGGGTGACATCGATCGCGCTGTGGCGGACGCGGAACGGGCGGAGCAGCTCGAGCCGCTCTGGCTCGCACCAAGGGTCGCCGCCGCCAATTTCCTCTACGATGCGAAGCGTTACGACGAATCGATCCGGCTAATCGAGCGGGTACTCGCACTCGACGAGCGTGCCGATGGCGCGCGCGCCATTCTGGTTCGCGACCTCATCGCCAAAGGAGACTACGAACGCGCGCTCCGAGAAATTGACAAGCACCCGATCCAGGCCCCCGGCAGCAACGCGTTTCGCGCGCAAGCGCTCATGCTATCGGGTCGACGCAAAGAAGCGCTTGCGGAGTTGGATCGCGTGCTCGAGTTGTCCAAGGAGCGCTACGTCGCCGCGTACGATATCGCCTTGATCTACACTGCTCTCGCGGATACCGAGAAGGCGTTTCTGTGGCTCGAACGCGCCATGGAGGACCGATCGACGCTGATCAACTTTCTGCCGCAGGACCCGATGCTCGACGCATTGCACGCCGATCCGAGGTTTGAATCGCTCGTTCAGAGGATTGGCATCTATCATCGGGCCTTGCCGGGTGGCACGCGCCCAGCCGGCTAGGGAATGCCAGTCGGTCATGGCCAGCGCGCCCGCCAGGATCCGGCATCATTTTCTACCTGTCGCGTTCGACAAGGCTGAGCCGGGATCGTGACGAACGGATCAGGGGCCTGCGCACATATATAAGAGTGAGCCCGGTTTGCCCGGAACCAAACGGGAGCTGAACGGGGGTTGGGGAGGGGCAGAGAAGGTTGGGGAGAATTGGGGTATGCGAGTGATTAGGCAATTCCTTGAAAATGGCCTGTACGGCGCCTGCTCGCACATGTGTCCGGGGTTGAACCTGGCAAAGCCCGAATTTCGCGCGATCAATTCAAAGTCTGGGTGAACTCAGGTATACACAACCTGGAGGACAAGCCAATGGAACCAAATCCGCACATCCTGAAGCACCACCACATCACGTTGAATGTGGGCACGGCTCAGGAGGACTACGACTTTCACACCAAAGTGCTGGGGCTGAAGAGCGTGAAGAAGACGGCGCTCTATGACGGCGACGAGCCGATCTATCACCTCTACTACGGCAACGATCTCGGCGACGAGAGCACCCTGATTACCTGCTTTCCGATGCGCCAATCCGGCCGCAAGGCGCGCCCCGGCACCGGGCAAATCAAGACGCTGGTTCTGTCCGTGCCACGGGCGTCACTTAAATTCTGGCAAGAGCACCTGAAGAAGCATGGCGTAAACGCCCTCGATGACGAGCGGTTCGGTGAGCGGATGCTTCGGTTCAAGCACCCGTGCGGAATCGAATATGCCTTTGCCGGCATCGATGATGACAATCGAAAGCCCTACTCGAACGGCGTCGTTCCTTCAGAGTGCGGCATTCGCGGCACCCACGGCATCACGGTGTCGGTGCGGGACGCGGAGAACTCCGAAGAATTCATTCAGGACGGCTGGAGCGGAAAAAATCGGCGCACCGATGGGGCGACGATTCGCTATGAGGTCGGGAAGGGCGGCACGGGCACGATTGTCGACTTCCTAAAGGAGCCGACGGTTCCCCAAGGTTCGTGGGCCTATGGCGAGGGAACCGTTCATCACTGCGCCTTCAAGGTCGCAACGCTTGATATCCAGAGCAACGTCAAGTTTCGGCTGGAAGGCCTGGGCTACACGGATACGTCGGATCGGAAGGATCGTGGATACTTCGACTCCATATACGTGCGCACGCCGGCGGGTGCATTGTTCGAGGCGTGCGTTTCCAAGGCTGAGGGGTTTCTCGTCGACGAGTGCTACGAGGATCTCGGCAAGAGCCTCCAGATTCCGCCCGTGTTCAAGGACCGCGAGAAGAGCATCGCGTCGTACCTCGAGCCGCTGAAGTACTGACGTACCGTCGAGCAAGTTTGAGACTCACTCGCGCGAGCGAGGGGCGAGTCATCTGCGGCACTGGCCCGCAGCACGGCCAGCCCGCGGCATCTACTGTCTTTCGGCCTGCAAATGCCACTCGCTTATCTGTGTCCCGCCCGCGAGTCGTATCGTCTCGCTGCCGTTGATCGAACGGCCATCGGCATCGATTGGGGCGCCCGCTTGCGGAAAGATGAGCCAACTGCTTGGGGCTGGGCCTGTCACCACGATGGGATCGGAACCGGCGCAGGTCACCGTGTGCACCGTATTCTGGATGACGGTGATGCCGCCGCCCGCAAATGTGCCGTTCACAAATTCGACGCCAATGCGCGCTTCCATGGGGGCGATGGGGCCGGAGGCAAGATCGATCGACTCCATGCACCCCGTGGATGACCCGAGATTGACGACCTGAACAGTCGCCGTGCTCGTGCCCGGTCGCGGTATGAGCGTCGCGCCTAAGAGCGTCTCGTCGATGGGCTCGCCGGTCTGATCTTCCGTGCGCTCGAGGGTAACGTGGGCGGTGTATTCGGCGAAGCCGCCCAAGTCGAAGTCGAACCGTACGCGCGTGTTGCCGGTCCAGCGGCCGCAGGGGAAGGTTGATGCGCGTAGCTTCGGTGTTTGTGCATTGGTCGGGTCGCCGATGCCATCGAGATCGTAGTAGGAGTCGCTGTCGAGGTTTCGGCCGATTGTGTTGCCATTGCTGTAAATCAGCACGAGTTCGTCAATGCGCTCTTCCGGCTTGTCTCTGCAAAAAACCTTCTCCTTCTTCGCTGTCCAGTCCTCAGGCGTTTTCCAGGTGCCATTGATGCGTTGAACCGCCCAGATCTTGAGGTCTCCCGATGCGCCGGGGGAGGCTGCGTCGTTAGTAAGAACGGCCCTGCGCACGTTGGCATCCGTGAATTTGAGATCCACGACCACGTTTGCGAGGCGGTAAATTGGTGCGTTACCCGCTTCACCGCTGGCGATCTTCTTGAAGACATTATAGAGACTCGGCGACAGATCCACGCTCTTTGCGCCCTGCAAATTGACGTCGATGATGTTACGCGGCGATCGTGGTAGCGACGTATTTCGAAAACCGTTGGGGTCGTGGTCCCATTGATAGAACTGATCTGCTACATGTGCGTTCGAGTCGTTATAGGCCGCGAGGGAGAAATCATGCCAGACGTCGCGCAGAGATCCGACCGCCGTGTCGACTGCGCCGA
>JBGPLJ010000313.1:0-4386 GCA_041486385.1 Steroidobacteraceae bacterium | reverse complement strand
GCAAGAGCTCAGCGACCACGGCCAAGTCCACAACTACAGCCACAACCACGACGACCGCAACTCCACCCGCGCTTGCGACCGCTGTCATCGATTTCGATGCCGCCCGCGATCTGGTGCCTGTGCTTCATAGCGGACAGGCCGGCTTTTTTCTCAACCCCCACCTTACCGCGATCGACCTCGCGCACGTCGGCACGATACAGGGGCAGGTCAATGTCACCGCGATCGGCGCGGATGCAATCACGGGCCGGCGCGAGGTCGAGGTGTCGGCCGAGACGTTGAGCAGCGACGGCACGCGCCACGTAATAGTGAAGAGCACGCCGGTCCGAAGCGACGGAAGCTTTGCCTTGTACCCGTTCTCCACGGCGTCCAGCGAGCCAACAAGCTACGATCTGGTCTTTCATGGTCCACTGGTTCAAACGGTCATCGTCAAATCGGTGCCTCTGACATCAGGCGCGCCGACGAGCGATGCAACTGGCTCGCTGGGGAGCATCGTGCTTACCGCCGCCACCTCGTTCCCCGTCAATGTCGCGCTGAGCAGTCCCATCGCCGTGCGGGGCGCCCGGGTTTGTTTCTATCAAACACCGAGCGGACCCGGCGAAATCCCGTACCTGATCGAAGAGCGGGCCGCCGATCCTTTCAGCGGAGTGCTTGCGAGCGATCAGTCGCTGTCTTCCGGTGCCCTTGCGGTCGGCACTTTTGTGTCAGACCAAACGCCTGTGTTGACGATCGTCACGCCCGTGGAAGGCGCCGCTGCCTACGCCATCGCGACCTCCGCCGCTTCATTCGATGACGCGACGTTCGGTGCGACCGTCAAGGCACCAACGCAAATCAGCATCAATCCAACTTTGTTCACGGCTCCGCTACCCACCGTCCCTCCCACCGCATCGGCGGACTCCATTGCAGTGACAATCGATGTGGCAAGCCCAGGCCGATACGACCGGGGTGCGCTTATCATCACGCACGACGGCGCGATCGTTACCGCGAGTTCGCTCGACACAGCGCTCGAGCAAGGCCAGCCCTCGGTGAATCTGTCACTCGCCGATGTACCCGGCGGTAGTGCGAACGCCAGTTTTGCGGCTGGCCTGTATTACGCGGAAGTCTGGGTATGGAATTCGAGTGATCCCTCGGGCACCTTGAGCCGCCAGCCCTACTCCGCCGCCATCGACCTGAGCGCGGGCAGCGCGAGCGGCATCACCATCGATATCACCTGAAGCGCGCGATGCCATTCGGTAGGATACGGCCGCATGAATGGCCACTACCTGCGCGATCTCAAGGAGCGTGGATTCGCAGCGCTTGGCGCCGGGAGACTTGACGAAGCCTCTCGGCACATTCGAGCGGCGCTGAGCGCTGCACCGAAGGATGCCGAAGCGCATAGTCTGCAAGGGCTGCTCCTGCATGCCCAGGGAAGACTCGAAGACGCGCATGCCAGCCTCCGCAAAGCCGTCAAACTCGATCCAAACCACATTGGCTGCCGGATCAATCTGGCGAACTTTCTGGCAGGCCAGGCACTGCTCGAAAAAGCCGTCGGCGAAATGCGCGTCGTGGTCTCGCAGGCACCCCGCGAGGCTCATGCCTGGGAAAAGCTTGGAGACTTCTTGGGCGCCACTCAAAGCCTGCCCGACGCGTTGGATGCATTTCAGCGAGCGTGGGCGCTGGCACCGAAAAATCTTGCGGTTGCGCTGAAGGTAGCGCTTGCGGCCTCGTGCCTGGGTCGCTTGCGCGACGCACGAGACATGCTCGAGCGTGTCGCAACGCTCACTCCCGTGAATGATGCGTTCTTCGCGCTCTATCTTGATGTGCTGGAAGCCCAGCGCGACTGGAGCGCTCTTGAAAATGCTGGGAAGTCGTGGTCGCAGATGGGCGCGACCCATCCGCGTGCGTGGGAAGCTCAAGCCAAGGCCGCCTGGGAGACAGGCTGGTTTCACAAGGCCATCGATTTGTATCGCAAGGCCATCGCGCTTTCGGGCCCGGACGCGAATCGACTGGCAACGCTCGCCCGCCTGTGTCTGAACGCCCTTGAATTCGATCAGGCGAGGCAAGCTCTGGACGAGGCTGAAGCGATCGATGCGCGAAACTTGCACATGCTTTCAGCCAAGGCGGGCCTGCTCACCTTTGAGGGGCGCTTTCAGGAAGCTGAAGCCTATGGCCGACGCGCCCTCGCACAAGATGCGAGTGACGTGGCTTCCTATCGAATTCTGAGCCAATTGAAGCGCGGCCTTCTTTCGGCGGATGAAAGGAAGGCGCTGTCTGAACTTTCGCAACGCCAGGACTTGCGGGTTGAACATAGAATTACGGCGGCGTTCACGTTGGGCGATTGCCTGGACGCCGCAAGCGATATCGATGGTGCATTTGCGGCGTATACGCTGGCCCACGGGCATGCGCTGGAGCGCGGCCGAGTTGAGCACCTGACCTACGATCCCGAAGAAAGGCGGCGCGAAGTCGACCTGCTCGTGACGCATTTCGCGTCAGCGCCTGTGCCATTGACCGCGGTGCCCGGACCGCGGCCAATCTTTATCGTCGGCATGCCGAGATCGGGAACAACGCTGATTGAAAGCGTTCTCGGCGCCCATTCGCGGGTCTTCGCGTGCGGCGAGCGCATGGCCCTGCGACAGATCATGCGTGAGTACCTGGCGGTGGCCGCCAGAACTCCAGACATTGCGCAACCCCTGTTGGAGGGCTTGGCCGAGTCGTACTTCCAGGGTCTTCCAGACCTGCACGGCGCCGATCACATCACCGATAAGAACCCCTGGAACTTCGACGCCGTCGGCTTGATCCTGAAGTTGTTTCCCCACGCGCAAGTCATTCACGTGCGCCGCAACCCGATCGAAACAGGCCTGTCAATCTTCCGTAACGAACTGTCAAAGTTTCAGCCCTTTGCCGACCGCCTTGACCATATAGGCCACTACTACGGTCAGTACGCGCGACTGATGGCGCATTGGCAGCACGTGGCGGGTGATCGCGTGACCACAATTCAATATGAGCGCTTCGTTGCCGACTTCGACAAGGCCGCTCCGTCGCTTGTTGGAGCGTGTGGACTCGAGTGGGAAGAACAGTGCCACCATTTCCAGACGAGCAAGAGAGTGATCGCGACGCTGAGCACGGTGCAGGCGCGAGAGCCCGTGTCTGACCGATCCGGGCGGGCGCAGCGCTATGCACACCACCTAGGACCGCTTGCGGACTCACTGACAGCCGCCGGCGTTGATCTGAAAACAGGCGGCCTGGCTGGTATCGATTGAGTGGCCTGGACTACCGCAGACTGCTCTGGACGGCGGCGCAGCTACGTCTTTGCCCGACGCTTGGTAACGGTCGGGTGCCACCCGAATACTGCAAGGTCGATCCGGCCGTGGGAGTTGAAGCGCACGTCCTCCCGTTCCAGGCGCATGCGCTGCACGAGCTCTGCGCCAAAGACGCGACGCCGACTGACTTCGCCGCGCGCGTTGACCACCCGGTGCCAGGGAATATTGCTGTGCTCGGGCAACTCGTACAACGCGTAGCCTACTTGCCGAGCAGCCCCTTTTTGTCCGATGGCGATCGCAATCTGTCCGTAGGTTGTCACGCGCCCGCTCGGAATGCGGCGTACGACGGCGGACACCAGTGCGTTGCGTCCCTTCATTGCCCACAACCCAACGGCACTAGAGCCGGATGACGATCTTGCCCACGAACCCGCCGGAAGCCATGTCCTTCAGCGCGTCGTCGTACTGCGCGAGCGTGAATGTGCGATCGATCACCGGGCGCAGATGGTGCTTCGCTATAAACGCAATCATGCGCAGGTAATCGGCACGCGAGCCAACGAACACGCCTTGCGCGCGGGCAGCCTTTGACAGCAAGGCCAAAGACGAAATATTGCCGCCGTAACCCGAAAGTCCGCCTACGATCGAAAGCGTGCCGGAGTACGCAAGGCATTTAGTCGACTGCTCGAGCGTATCTTTGCCGCCGACGTCGACGATCACATCCGCTCCATGATCGTCGGTGAGTTCATGTACGCGATCGGCCCACGCAGGCGTCAACTTGTAGTTGATGCCATCGTGCGCGCCGAGCGCCAGCGCACGGCGCAACTTCTCATCGGAGCTGCTCGTCACAATAACGCGCGCACCCAGCGCCGCGGCAAACTGTATGGCGAAAACGGAGACGCCGCCCGTTCCCTGCACGAGCACCACGTCTCCGCGATGAATCTCCCGCTGCCCGGCCGTGGCCATCCAGGCAGTGAGACCCGCCGTCGGCAGCGTCGCCGCCTCCTCGTACCCGAGGCCCGGAGGTATCGGTCCCACAGCGGTGTCTTCGAGCACGATGTAGTCGCCGAGCACGCCATCGACGTTCGCGCCGTGGGCGCCTGACAATTTGGCTCTCGTCGGCGGGCTATCGACATAGTTACTGAAGTAAAGGCTG
>JBGPLJ010000312.1:0-4396 GCA_041486385.1 Steroidobacteraceae bacterium | reverse complement strand
GCTGCTTTCTCACGCTCGACGGCAAGCGCTTCTTTCGCACCGGTGATCTCGGTCGCATCGATGAAGAGGGTTATTTCTTCTTCGTCGATCGCCTGAAGCGCATGATCAACGCGGCGGGCTTCAAGGTGTGGCCGGCGGAGGTTGAGTCGCTCCTTTATGCGCATCCCGCGATTCAGGAAGCGGTGGTGATCGCCAAGAAGGACGAGCGGGCCGGCGAGCGGGTCAAGGCGATCATCGTGCCGAAGGCGGCGGCGCGCGGCACGTTGACCGCCGAGCAGATCCTGGAATGGGCGCGCGAACGCATGGCGGCGTACAAGGTGCCGCGCGAAATCGAGTTCGTCGAGTCGCTGCCGCGCTCCGCGACCGGCAAGATCAACTGGCGGCTGCTGCAGGAAGAAGAAGCGGCGCGCGCAACTCATCTTTAGAACTGCATCCGCAGCGTCAGGCCATAAGTGCGTGGAGCGCCGAGGAACGCGTCGAACGTACCCGGCTGCAGCGTCGCGTCGAACACCACCTGGTAGTAGTTCTTGTCGGTCAGGTTCTGCGCCCAGGCTTCGACCGTCCACTTCTTGTCCTGCGACCCGATTCCGAGGCGCGCATTCACCAGCGTCATCGAGTCCTGGAGCTTGGCCGGATTCAGATCCGAACCCGTGTTGTACTCCGAGGTGTACTTCGCGCTGGCGTTCGCGCGCCACTCAAGGTTCCCGCCGAGCGCATGCTCGTAGGTCGCCGCGAGACTTGCCGAGTACTTCGGAGAAAACGACATCTGTGCATTCGGCAGCCGAAAGAGCGCTGCGAAGGGCGGCGTGAAGTTACCGTACTTGGTATCGGCGTAAGTCACTCCGGTTTGCATCGTGAAGCCGGTGTCTTTGGGTCCCCAGATGACGTCGAGATCGACGCCCTTCGATGTCACCTCGGGAATCGAGACGACGACGAAGCTGATGCCGGTGAAGGTATTCAACTGGAAGTCGTCGAACTTCTGATAGAAGAGCGCCGCGTCGACGAGGAGCGAGCTGTCGAAGAGCGTGCTCTTCAGGCCAAGCTCGTAGGAATTCACGAACTCCGGCTTGAAGCTCGTGTCCCTGTCCGCCGTATACAGCGGTGGGCCCGGCGGCGCGCCGGGTGCCGGTACAACCGGGTTGCGCTCGCGATCGAGATTGTAGCCGCTCGCTTTGTAGCCGCGGGCGTACGAAAGGTAGCTCATCGCCGCGTCCGAGAAGCGAAAGGCGAGCTTCGCCGTGCCCGATATGTGGTCTTCGGCTAGGTGCTGCGAGGTCGAGAGGTTGTTGTAGATCGGATCGCTGAACGTGGCGCAGCCGAAACTGTAGTAGCCCGGTATGGCGGCTGCCGGCAGGACCGCGGCAACAACAGCGTAGCGCGCGCGCGCGGCGGCGCAGGCGACGCCGTTGTCCGAGTTCGTGTACGCCGTGTCGAGATCCTTCTGTTCCTTCGTCCAGCGCGCGCCAACCGTGAGATCGAACTGATCGGTGAAAGCGAACGTTTCGTTCGTGAAGAGCGCGTAGCTGCTCGAACGCTGACTGAAGTTATCGAGATAGCCCGCGCCTGGCGCGTAGGCCGTACCCGCCGGCAGACCGTCGAGCAGGTTGACGAGCGTCGGCGCCATACCCGCCGAGAGCACGAGACTGTAATACGTCTCGAAGTCCGTTCCGTAGCGAAGGTTCAGCAGATAATTGAGATCCTCCTTGGCGTAGAACGCACCGGCCTGCCACTTGAGGCGGCCGGTCTCGCCGGCGAAGCGCAGCTCTTCGCTTGTCTGCTTGAAGCGCGTGTCGTCTTCATGGCCCGGCGTGCGGAAGAGAATGTCGGCGGTCGTGAAGTCCGCGTCCTGGCCAAGCTGGTTGTCCCAATTGCGAAAGGCCGTAATGGACGTGAGCGTCCCGGCGGCGAGATTCCAGTTGGCCTCCGCCGCGATCCCGTGGTCACGCACGATCTGGGGCGTCGGCCGATCGGAGTAGACGAGACGCTTGAACGGATTGGCCGGATTGGCAACGCCCGCATCGGTCGCGAGTGCGTCCACCAGCGGCGCGGTGCCGCCGACGTTGATCTGCGCCGCCGCGCAGCAGTTTTCGTTGCGTTTCGCGTAGTCCGCGATCAAACGCAGGTTGAAGTCATCGGACATCTTGAACAGCAACTGGCCGCGCAGCGCCGTGACGTCGCGATTGGCGTCCTCGGTGTCCGTGCGCACACCGCCGCCGGTGCTGACATCGTAGAAGCCATCGCGCGTGCGCTTCACGATGTAGAGCCGCCCGGCCACTCTGTCGCCGAGCGGCCCGGTGAGCGATATCGAGCCGTCGCGCTCGCTCAAATTGCCGCCCGTCAGTTCCACGCCGGCCTTGAAGTCGAACGCCGGCTTCTTGGTGACGATGTTGACGACGCCCGCGGAAGTATTCTTGCCGAAGAGCGTGCCCTGGGGGCCCTTCAGCACTTCCACGCGTTCGAGTTCGCCGAGATCGCCGAAGCCGACGCCGTTGCGCGGTCGGTAAACGCCGTCCACCACGACGCCGACGGAGGACTCGAGGCCGGGATTGTCACCGACGGTGCCGATGCCGCGGATGCGCGCGGTGGTCGACGCTTCACTCGACGTTGACGTGACCAGCATGCCGGGCGTCAGCAGCGTGAGGTCCTTGATGTCGCGCACACCGCTGTCGTGCAGCAGCTGCTCGCCGACAACAGTAATGGCGATCGGAACGTTCTGCAGATTCTCCTCGCGTTTCTGGGCGGTGACGAGGATCTCGCCCATCACCCCGGCGTTTTCTTCATTCGATTGCTCGGCGGCACGGACGCGCGTCGCCGTTATTGTCATGGTCATTGCCAGGGCGATTGTCAGGGCCATGGAAGCAACAACAAGCGTCGGGCCCCCGCGCGGTGAGAATTTCGTTTGGCTCATTTGCGTTCCCCCATTGATTTCGTTGTGCGAAATCGAATTCTGATGTTCTGCAGGGAGATTGCCCCAACGCTCGCGCAAGCTCAATTGTCGTGCGTTTACGACGTTCCCGTTGATAATTGATTCCGCTCTGTGAAACGTCAAAAGCGCGCCCCGAGCCTATTTCGCCAAGCGCGCTTTCTCATCGAGCAGCGCCCAGCGCTCGAACTTCGCTTCGAGCTCGTGCTCGATGTCACCGGCACGTTTGCGATCGGCCTTGAGCTGCTCGGCACCTTGCCGGCCGGCTGCCTTCAGGTAGTCTCCGGCACTCATACGGGCCGTGAGTTCATGCTGTTCGCGCTCGAGCGCTTCGATCTCCGCGGGCAGCTTCTCGAGTTCGCGGGTTTCCTTGAAAGTCATCTTGACGCGCGCCGGCGCTGACCTGGATTCCACGCGCGTCTCGCCCGCGGCGCGGGCCGCGGCTCGCGTCTCATCGCGCGGCGCCGGGCGCTGGTGGAGCCAGTCGCTGTAGCCACCGACGTATTCGCGCCACACTCCATCGCCTTCCGGGGCGAGCGTCTGCGTGACCACGTTATCGAGAAATCGCCGGTCATGGCTCACGAGGAGCAAAGTGCCCGGGTAGCTCTGCAGGGTGTCCTCGAGGAGCTCGAGCGACTCGATATCGAGGTCATTCGTCGGCTCGTCGAGCACCAGGATATTCGCCGGACGCGCGAACAGGCGCGCGAGCAGCAACCGATTGCGCTCGCCACCCGAGAGCATCTTCACCGGCGCATTCGCCCGCTGCGACGGAAACAGAAAGTCCGCGAGGTACGTCATCACGTGCTTGCGTTCCGTACCGATCTCGATCCAGTCCGATCCCGGGCTGATGGTCTCGATGAGCGTGCGCTCCGGATCGAGCTGCTCGCGCATCTGATCGAAGTAAGCGACCTGCAGATTGGTGCCGAGCCGCACCTGGCCGGAATCGGGAGACAGTTGTCCCAGAATCAGTTTGAGGAGCGTTGACTTGCCGGCGCCGTTCGCACCGATGAAGCCCACCCGATCGCCGCGCATGAGGCGCAGCGAGAGATTGCGAACGATGATCTTATCGCCGAAGCGCTTGTTGACGTTGCTAAGCTCCGCCACCAGCTTGCCCGAACGCTCACCCGCATCGACGGTGAGCTTGACGTTGCCGATGCGCTCGCGCCGCGCCGAGCGGTCGCGGCGCAATTGCTCGAGGCGGCGCACGCGGCCTTCATTGCGGGTGCGGCGCGCTTCGATCCCCTTGCGTATCCACACTTCCTCCTGCGCCCAGAACTTGTCGAACTTGCGTTTCTCGACGCGTTCGACCTCGAGCTTGTCGGCCTTGCGGGTTTCATAGGCCGCGAAATTGCCGGGATAGGAGCGCAGCAGGCCGCGGTCGAGCTCGACGATGCGGTTGACCACGCGATCGAGGAACGCGCGATCGTGCGTGATGAGAATCGCAGTGGGGCCCTTCAGCAGTAGATCCTCGAG